>NZ_JAUBTK010000009.1:0-141076 GCF_036702455.1 Microcoleus sp. D2_18a_D3 | reverse complement strand
AATAGATAGTCTAGATGGAAGCTCATAATGGTAAATGTATTAGTATGTACATTTTACACCATAAACTCAGGAGAGCCGTCATTAGTTATTTGTTGCTGCTACCAATGCCCAATGCCCAATGCCCAATGCCCAATGCCCAATGCCCAATGCCCAATGCCCAATACCCAATAACCAATAACTAATTTATTTTCGTCGATCGCCCAATTTGCGGTAAACTGCTCTTAAATCAACTTGATGGTGAGCCAAAGCAACCAAAGCGTGATAAAATAAATCCGCAACTTCCCCAGCAATCCCCTCTTTGTCGTCATCTTTGCAAGCCATCACAACTTCCGCCGACTCTTCGCCAATTTTCTTGAGAATCTTGTTGTCGCCGCCCTCGAACAATTTGCAAGTATAAGAACTTTCGTTAGGATGGTCGCGCCGATCGCAAATTACCGCAAATAATTGAGATAACATATCCCCTGGCGGCGGTGAAATTTCCCCATCAACTTGGTGAAAACAACTTCTTTCTCCTGTGTGACAAGCAATATCTCCAACTTGTTCGACAGTGACTAGCAAAGCATCGCTATCGCAGTCGTAACGCAGCCCTTTGACATTTTGAATGTGTCCCGAAGTCGCGCCTTTTGGCCACAGTTCAGCGCGCGATCGACTCCAGAACCAAGTTTGCCCGGTAGAGAGCGTTTTTTGCAGCGACTCCCGATTCATCCAGGCCATCATTAACACCGTACCGTCCAAATAATCTTGGACGATCGCAGGCACTAAACCGCGATCGTCGTAACGAATCTTTTCAATTGGGATCGATCGGCTCAAACTCGATAAATCAGTAGTAGACATAATTTTATTTCAACTTGGTAATATAGATTAACGCTTTCCTGTCGGAGATTGTTTTTTTTATTAACCGCAGAGAACGCAGAGGACACAGAGGAAGAGAGAAGATTGAGCAAGTGATGGCTAAATTGTCAAGAACTATTTTACAAAAAATTACATTTTAGGGCGATTCCCTACGGGATAGCTTCGCTTCACGGTGCTAGTGCGACAAAGCCTAAAAAACCCAAGCTAGTATTGCTACTCATTGGTTTGTACCCTAAAATCTACTAGAATAGTTTCCTTGAATCGACCTAACCTTTATGTTGAACTGGCTATAAAATTATTCTACCAACAACAGACGTTCACTAAGGAGAAAACATTGGTTTCCACAACCTTGAAAACGACCAAATCAGAAGAAATTTTCGCCGCAGCCCAGAAGTTGATGCCAGGTGGCGTCAGTTCCCCCGTGCGCGCCTTCAAATCCGTAGGCGGACAGCCCATCGTCTTTGACAGGGTAAAAGGAGCCTACATTTGGGATGTTGACGAAAACCAATACATTGACTATGTAGGCACTTGGGGCCCAGCCATCTGTGGCCACGCCCACCCGGAAGTCATCAAAGCCCTGCACGAATCTTTAGAAAAAGGTACGAGTTTCGGCGCACCATCGGTGTTGGAAAACGTACTCGCCGAAATGGTCATTGATGCCGTTCCCAGCATTGAAATGGTGCGATTTGTCAACTCCGGCACCGAAGCCTGTATGGCCGTTTTGCGGCTGATGCGAGCTTTCACCGGACGCGATAAACTGATTAAATTTGAAGGCTGCTATCACGGGCACGCCGATATGTTCTTGGTAAAAGCCGGTTCCGGCGTCGCAACTCTGGGCCTTCCTGACTCTCCGGGTGTCCCGAAATCCGTTACTGCCAATACCCTCAACGCTCCCTACAATGACTTAGAAGCAGTCAAAGCTTTATTTGCCGAAAATCCCGGCGAGATAGCAGGCGTAATTCTCGAACCAGTGGTGGGGAATGCCGGTTTTATTACCCCGGATGCAGGTTTTCTCGAAGGTTTGCGGGAAATTACTAAAGATAACGGTGCTTTGTTAGTTTTTGATGAAGTAATGACCGGTTTCCGCATCGCCTACGGCGGAGCTCAGGAAAGATTCGGTGTCACCCCGGATTTGACAACTTTGGGTAAAGTTATTGGCGGCGGTTTGCCGGTGGGAGCTTACGGGGGAAGGCGGGATATTATGGGGATGGTGGCTCCTGCGGGCCCGATGTATCAAGCGGGTACGCTTTCGGGAAATCCTTTGGCGATGACTGCTGGGATTAAGACTTTGGAATTGCTACAAAAACCCGGCACTTACGAACAGTTGGATAAGATTACTAAAAAACTGTCTGACGGATTGCTAAAAATTGCTAAGGAAGCCGGACACGCGGTTTGGGGCGGGCAAATTAGCGGGATGTTTGGCTTGTTTTTTGCGGCTGGGCCGGTTCACAATTACGAGGATGCGAAGAAGTCGGATTTGACGAAGTTCAGCCGCTTTCATCGGGGAATGTTGGAGCACGGAATTTATCTTGCTCCTTCGCAGTTTGAGGCGGGATTTACTTCTTTGGCTCATACTGAGGAAGATATCGATCGAACTTTGGCGGCAGCGCGTGAAGTGATGGCAACTATTTAACCTGTGTAGTAAGGATGTTCGTCCTTAACACTCAGGAATAAATCATTAAAGTCCTTGCTGTTTGTTGGCAGTAAGGACTTTAATTGTTAACTGCTACCCCATCCGGGTTAAAAACCTCTTGATCGTGGCTTACGCAGGGGGCTAGAAACCCGGTTTCTACGAGACTTTCCGGCGATTCACGATAAATATACGCAGAAACCGGGTTTCTGAGGTATTGTTTTTTCCGATGACCTACTTAATGACGAATGAGTAATGACTGCTGACTCATTAGACTGGAATTGCATACATTCACAAAGTATCTTTAAATGCCTCTGCGTTGCATCAGCAGTTTTCCTGTCGCTCAATGATTTATGCAATAAGTCTAATGACTAAGGACTAATGACTACTGACTAAATCAATCATTAATAAATTCACTTTCACAGATAATCGAGTCTCTGTTCTCCAAATCTTCTTGATTCCAGACCGCGTTTAATGCTGCGGAACTTAAGGAAGTTGACATCGTATTTAAGGTTGTGTTGTAGTATTCTACAGCATTATTAAGTTCCACCTGCGGCGCTTCTTTGAAGTACGAATTAATATCAGGCGTACACCGCTGGGCTTGGTAGTAGACATAAGCTTCAGCATTAATGCACATTACGTGGTAAAAATCCTTATTTGCTGCCGCAACATCTCCAAGTTTATACAGCGCTAAACCCCGGTTGAGATAAGCTTTAACATAGTTCGGATCGAGTTCCACTGCTTTGTCAAAGTCTTCAATTGCAAACTGCATTTGTTTTAATTTATAGCGAACGCAACCTCTGTTATAATAGGCATATACATTTTGTGGATCGATCGCGAGTGCTGTGTTGTAATCGGCCAGCGCCTGCGTATTGTCTCCTAATTGGTGATAACAGAGACCGCGATTTATGTAAGCTTTGATATATCTAGGATTCAACCGCAGCGTTTCGTTAAAGTTTTCCGTTGCTGCCTCTTTTTCTCCCAAAAGGTAGTAAGCGCGCCCCCGGTTGTAATAGGTTTTATAATTGTTGGAATTGATAGATAGAGATCGATTGTAGTCTTCTATTGCTTCTTCGTAATTTCCTAAATTAGCAAGTACAAGTCCCCGGTTGTTGTAGATAGCGTGGCTGTTAGGCTTATTTGCTAAAGCACAGTTTAGATCATCAATGGCTTTTTCGTGTTCTCCGAGATGACGCCAAGCATTGCCTCGATTCAAGTAAGCCTCGAAGAAATTAGGATTGATATCTAGGGCTTGGCTGAGGTCGGCGATCGCTTTTTGGTAGTCTTTCATGTAATAGTAAACCAAGCCGCGATTGTTATAGGCTTTGGCATCGGCGGGATTGACTTGCAGTATCTGATCGAAGTCCTCAAGTGCCGCTTCATAGTTTCCTTTCTTGGCGCTGTGCAAACCGCGCTTGTAAAATTGTTTGAGGTTCATAGGTCAACTTTCAGGATTGCTTGATTCTGGGGGTTGATTCCTGTGCAGTCAGTTTTGAGTTCGACAGCCGTTCATCTGTTGAAAGAGCATCCACCTGGGGTCAGAGTAACTCTTGAATGATTCCCGGCAATCTACCGTATACAGGATTTTGGGTTTATTTTAACAGTAGTTAAATCCTGTTGAAAGGCTCTGCGCCTCGGCTGGAGTTACTTATTAGTCAGTTCGATTGTTTACCCGATCGACTTAATCTCAAAAGTCTAGTTTTACTTGGTGCTGTGTGTCTCTTGATGCGGCGGCGATCGGCTCGATCGCCCAATTAAGTTTGAGACCGCTACTCAGTATAAATTGTTGCCAGCAGTCCTACCGAGTAAACTCTATATTTTTTTGACAAACTTCGTCTCAGTATTTGCGGCAGTACGTCTCTACAAACTTTTGTTGCCTAATTACCAATTACCGATTGATTTCCTCTTCCACATAAACTCTCAATTTCTCCAAATCTGGAAGTTCGATCAATTCTTGTTCCTTTTCCTTAACCGAGACGGGCATCATCACAGGTTTACGCTGCTCGATCCAGCAACTCGCCAGTGGTAAAGTTTGTTCCAAATCTTCCAAAGGCCTCGGAATTACCATCACCGCGTTCAACTCGCCAATTCTCTCAGCTTCGTACATCCCTGCCTCTACGGCTACTGCTACATCTGCAACTGCACCGCGAATAATTGCCGTACACAAACCGGCGCCAATTTTCTCGTAAGCTGCCAAGTGTACGTCTGCGGATTTGAGCATAGCGTCGCAAGCGCCCACCATTGCCGGAAATCCCCGCGTTTCGAGCAAACCGATCGCCTGATTGCTAAGCCGAGAATAACTGCCTTTTTCCGAAAGTTCAGTCAGCCGAAAGCCGATCGGCAAAACCACTTCCAAATTAGCCAAAGGTCTAGCAATCACCAACTTAGAAACAAACTGCCCGAACTGTTCGGCAGTTTGAGCTCCAGCTTCCACAGCCAAACGCACATCCGAAATTCTTCCCCGCACGATCGCGGTACAGTGACCGGAACCAATTTTTTCGTATCCTACTAAAATCACTCCTGCCGACTTGAGCATCATGTCAGCAGTCCCCACAATTGCCGGAAAACTCTTGGTGGATACCAAACCCAAAGCAGTGTCTTTGAAGTATTCCTGGCGCTGCGATCGCTCTTCGTGACTGTTACGATCTGTTTGTCCGTCCATCTTCTATTACCCTTAGAAACTTCCCAAAATAAAAATTTGTTGATAGTTTATAGTTTCTCAGATGAGAAGACAGACTGCACGAGCTACAAAACACTGATTGCTGCTGCAAGGCCTGACAAATTGCTGAGCTACCAATAATATGAGATTACCTATTGATATTTGATCTTTCTGCCTTTAGCATAGCTGGCTTTTGCCGAAATGACGGCTACCCGGTACCGCCCGATAGAGTTTGGCCGTTTTCCTCCGATCGATTAAAAGCTTGCCGGTGCGGAAACAGCGTCCCCAACAGCCGATTGATGTGAGCTTGGCCGTACAGAATAGTTGGCGTTTCCCCTGGTTGGGGCGGCTCTGCGGCGGTGGATTCCGGCGAGTCTGGGGCAGTCTCCGGCGCAGTTTGAGGCGGTGTTTGGGCGGGTTGTGGCGGCTCGATCGGCTCGATCGGTCGATCGACTGGTGGCGTAGTGGCTTCGGGGGTTTCTGGTGATGTTGGCGCTGCTGTTGGCGCTGCTGTTGGCGCTGCTGCTGTTGGTTCTGCGGCGACTTGGCGGCTGGTATCTCCCATTAGAGAACCTGCTGGCATAATTTGCATTTTGTCGATACAAGGATTGATTAGGGTCGTCGCGGCGCCAATACAGGCATTTTCCCCGATCGTTCCCGCACCTACCACCAGCACTCCTGCACCCAGAATAACGCCCGCCGCGATTTCCAGAGTACCTTCACGGGCGTGAAGGATAACTCCCATACCGATACAGGCACCGGCGGCGATCGAGATCCGGCTTCCGGGCTCTGCTTGCAGGATTGCTCCAGGGGCGATCGCCGCACCCTCATTCACAACTACATCGCCACTCATCAAAATCTGAGAGTTGCTACTTAATTGCAGTGGCGATAAATACATTCGACTTCACCATGAAAGGAGCTATTTTTTTCGATAAAACGACTTTAAATTATGGGTTTTCTCGACTGATAAATTTAACCATGTCAATCTAAGAAACGATAATTTACTAATACTGAGAAGCTTGATGCTTTAACGTTTTATAGAAACTTTCAGAAGATTCTAGATTCTGACCAACATTTGTCAATCCAGCTTTTTAACTATCTCAAATCCAACTTAAATCCGCTGGGGTTTCTCCCGTTGGCCCCAACGCGAGGGCTTAACGGGAGAAACAAGCTAATTACCTAGCAAATTAAGGTCGTTGGATAATTTCTTCGAGCACCCGGCGCTTCGCCTTGGAGTCGATGCCCAGCAAGCGGACGTACTCGCCGCTGTGTTCTTTGAGACAGCTTTCGAGGGCAGAAATCACTTCGGCTTCGCGGTTGGATGCGATCGGGGCGCAACTGCTCCAAGAACCGGTGCGGAAACGGCGCGCGTCGGCGTGTTCCGTGCCAATTTTGTAGCCTTGGGAAAGCAGGTTGCGGATTTGGTCGATCGTCTTGCCGGTCAAACTTCCGCTGCTCGCCGAACCAGTCGAAGCTGCTTTGTATCCCGATGTTGCTGCCGACTTAGATGTTCCTGCCGGCTTAGCCGATTGAGCAACCGGGCCGTCGGGACGCTGAATAATTTCTTCAACTATGCGTCGCTTAGCTTTCGGGTCAATCCCGATCAAGCGCACGTACTCACCCGGGTACTCGTTCATCACAGCTTCCAAAGCGGCGATCGCCTCAGATTCGTTTTTCACTTGCAGCGAAGCCCCGCTTTGCCAAGAACCGGTGCGGAAGCGGCGCGCGTCGGCGTGTTCCGTCCCCACCTTGTAGCCTTGAGCTAGCAAGCCGCGAACCTGAGCCACTGTTTCGGCACTCAATTTTCCGCTTGACACGGAACCGCTATTGTGGTTTGAAGCTTGTTGTGCAACTTTACCGTTAGATTGGTGAGTTTTGGCACCGTTAGAACCGTTAGAGCCGTTGTCTCCCGGTCTTTGGACGATTTCTTCGAGTACGCGGCGCTTGGCTTTGGTGTCAATCCCGATCAAGCGGACGTATTCTCCTTGGTGCTCGGCCATGCAAGCTGACAAAGCCGCGATTACTTCTGAGTCGCGCTTTGAGGAAATCGGGCCGCAAGTACGCCAAGAACCGGTACGGAAGCGGCGTGCGTCGGCGTGTTCGGCTCCCACGCTGTATCCTTGAGCTAGTAAATTGCGGATGCTATCGGCAAGAGTTGAACTCAATTGGGTGCCGGCATTGGTAGAATATTTGGTTTGAGTCATATTTGGGTTTTTAGTTTGCTCGTTGCGAATTGGTGCTAGACAGGCGATGTTCTCAGCGCAGCGATAACCCGTTCTCAGAGCGTCATTGATGCCGATGACATGGGTCGCAAATTGAATGTCAGAATCTTGAACGTCAGGCAAGCGATCGGCTTGCTTCTGATTAGTGATGATGGCTCCCGAAGGTACGTACTTACCGGGGGGAATCTCCACATCTTTAATTAGTACGTGCATCATGACAATGCAGCCGTTGCCCACTCTGGCATTGAACACCGTAGAGCGAAAGCCGATAAAGCAGTTCTCGCCCACGTAGGCAGGGCCGTGAATTAAACTCATGTGGGTGAGGGAAGTATTTTTCCCCACCCACACAGAATAGGATTTGTCGTCGTCTCCTGTGACTCGGCCTTGTTCTAGGCCGTGAATCACTACTCCGTCTTGAATGTTGCTTCCTTCTCCGATATAAAAAGGAGTGCCTTCATCGGCGCGGATAGATGTCCCGGGGGCAATCATCACATTAGAACCGATATGCACATCCCCAATAATGTTAGAAAAGGAATGTACGAAGGCGGTATCGTGAATTTTGGGCTCAGCCAAGTTTTTCGACCAAGGCGTCGGGGGAGCCGCAACGTTGCGGACTGCCATAAATTAAGTTCTCCTAATCTGAAAAATTTTTTGTTAGTTGTTAGTTGTCAACTGTTCACTGTTAGCTGCTCACTCTTCACTGTTAACTGTTCACTGTTAGCTGTTCACTGTTCACTGCCAACTGCCAACTGCCAACTGCCAACTGCCAACTGCCAACTGTCAACTGCCAACTGCCAACTGCCAACTAGCGGTACGGGTCGTCTTTTTTACTGTAAATGAGGCGGTTTTCTACATTGACAGTATCTATAATGCCTACTACTAGAGCATCGATCGGACGGTTTTCGCTCCCGGGCGCGATCCGGGCTGCGCTGCCTCGGGTTACTAAAACCCATTCATCGATACCAGCGCCCACACAATCAGCGGCTACTTCATAGCCGGGAACTGGTGAACCTTCCTCATCGATGAATTGCAGCAGTAGAAATTTCGATCCTCTCAGCGTCGGCTCTTTTTGGGTACTGACAACTGTGCCGAGAACTTTGGCCATTTGCATTTTAGGTAATAGGTAATAGGTAATTAGTAATCGTCATTTTTACAGTGTCGCTTGTCTTTTTTAAATTAGCTTTCCTCAGTCCGATGTCTGCTTAAGAGAGTTTTTCGTCTAGTAACTAATGACTCGTGACTAATGACTGATGACTGATGACTAATAACCAATATCCCATGCCCACCTCAATTAAAAATTAAAAATGCTAAATCAAAAACATCGCGATTTTTAATTTTTAATTACCAAACGCCCCTAACAGCCGATCGCCTATCTTATGATCTGTTGAGGGGGCGAATGCCGCTCACGCCTTCACGGAACTGTTCTACAGCTTCGGTGTAGCGAATGGGCAACACGTACTCTAAGTTTTCGTGAGGGCGGGCGATAATGTGGGTGGACATGACTTGTCCGCCGTTAACGCGCTTCACTGACTCTACTCCGGCTGCGACAGAAGCTTGCACTTCCGAGACATCTCCTCTTACAATGACCGTAACCCGAGCGCTACCGATTTTTTCGTAGCCTACCAAGGTGACGCGGGCTGCTTTGACCATCGCGTCAGCGGCTTCTACCACTGCGGGGAAGCCTAATGTTTCGATCATGCCAACTGCAATTGCCATTGGTTTTACTCCTGATTGAATATTTGGGGAACTAAACAGTTAATTTTTGACGATCGCACAAATTTTCCTTTAACGAAATTTTTGTGCGCTAAGAACTTAGTAGCCTCGGAACTGTTCTACTGCTTCTGTATATCGAATCGGCAGAACGTATTCTAGGTTTTCGTGGGGGCGAGCGATGATGTGGGTAGAGACGACTTCTCCGCCGTTCACCCGCTTGACGGATTCCACTCCTGCGGCGACTGAGGCTTGGACTTCCGACACGTTGCCGCGCACAATTACGGTGACGCGGGCGCTGCCAATTTTTTCATAGCCCACGAGGGTAACGCGGGCAGCTTTGACCATAGCATCGGCAGCTTCCACAACAGCGGGAAAACCTTTTGTCTCAATCATTCCCACGGCAATTGACATTTTTGAATCTCCTTTGAGGATGAGCGAAATTACCGTTACAAATCTTTGAGAAATCTAAAAATTTGGACGGGGAGGCCCACATTTATTAGTAAGGCAGTGTAAAGCTTCCTATCCTATAAGAATAGGGGAAGCTGTCCACCTTGACAATATAAACTAACATCATAATGTTTAATAACAAAAATTAAAATTTTTTATGTTACTTAAACTAATTTAATATTTATTTAATAATCTTAATATAGAGAGGGGTAGAAGCCGACGGCGAAGGGGGATTAAAGTAAGTAATAATACTCATAAAGTAGAGTTCGGTATGTGAAGCCGGAGCTGAGTCACTGCCGGGAAACTTGGGGATTCCCAAAGGGGGATCGCAGGGAAATCGGCAAAAAAGGCAGTCTTTGCCCATCGGCAGGCATTTGTTTCTTTGAGTGCCTCGCCTGCTCAGGAGGTAATTTTATCTTGAGAGAATTCTCAGTTTTGATGATTTAATGTATAGTGAATCTTGGGTGCAAATTATTTTGCCACAGCTATACGATCGGCTTTAGTCAAAGTTTTAGGGTATCAGGCGATCGCCCGCGACTGTTTTTGTATAAAGGCAGCCAGTAATTTGAAGTTTAAGGGATAAATTTAAATGACTCAATTTCTCCTCCAAGCCTGTTGGTGGGTACCTTTATATGGCTTAATAGGCGCAATTTTAACTTTGCCGTGGTCTACGGGCACCGTTCGCAGAACAGGCCCGAGACCTGCAGCATACTTCAATTTGCTGATGACGGTGTTAGCTTTCATACACGGATCAGTTATTTTTACAGCGACTTGGGATCAACCGCCCCAACAGTTGCTCGTGCACTGGGTGCAAGCAGCCGATTTAGATTTGTCTTTTGCAATAGAAATCTCCACCGTCAGCGTCGGAGCAATGGAGTTAGTTAGTGTTCTGAGTTTGCTAGCACAAATTTACGCTCTAGGCTACATGGAAAAAGACTGGGCGCTAGCTCGATTTTTTGGGCTGATGGGTTTTTTTGAAGCGGCAATTAGCGGCATTGCCATTAGCGACTCGCTGCTTCTAACTTACGCTTTGTTGGAAATGCTGACGCTTTCAACTTACTTGCTAGTCGGGTTTTGGTACGCTCAACCGCTGGTAGTAACAGCCGCTAGAGATGCGTTTTTAACCAAGCGTGTAGGAGACGTGCCACTGCTGATGGGAGTAGTGACGCTTTCAACTTTAGCAGGAAGTTTGAATTTTTCCGATTTGGAAATATGGGCTGAAACTGCAACTTTGTCTCCCCTAGTGGCGACTCTTTTAGGTTTGGCTTTAATCTCCGCACCTACGGCCAAGTGCGCTCAATTTCCCTTCCATCTATGGCTCGACGAGGCGATGGAAGGGCCCAACCCGGCTTCGATTATGCGGAATACGGTAGTTGTGGGCGCTGGGGCTTATGTTTTAATTAAACTTCAGCCTGTTTTAGCGCTTTCGCCGATCGCAGATGCGGTGCTGGTGGTTTTGGGTGCGGTGACGGCTGTTGGCGCTTCCTTGGTGGCGATCGCCCAAATCGACATCAAAAGAGCACTATCGCATTCTACCAGCGCTTCTATGGGTTTGGTGTTTATCGCCGTGGGCCTAAATCAAGTTGACATTGCTTTGCTGTTGCTGTTCGCCCACTCGATCGCCAAAGGCCTATTATTCATGAGCGTAGGGTCAATTATTACCACAACTAACACTCAAGATTTAACAGAAATGGGTGGGTTGTGGTCGAAGATGCCTGCCACGACTACCGCTTATTTAGTAGGCGCTGCGGGGATGGTAGCGTTGTTGCCTCTGGGCAACTTTTGGGCGATGCGACGCTGGCTCAACGGTTTTTGGACAGTGCCTTTGTGGCTGGTAATAGTGCTGCTTTTAGTTAACGGTTTGACAGCGCTAAATTTAACTCGCATATTCGGTTTAGTGTTTGTGGGAAAACCGCAGCCGAAAACTCGCAGAGCTCCAGAAGTTGGTTGGCCGATGGCTTTGCCGATGGTAATTTTGACGGTAATGGGGCTATTAGTGCCTTGGATGTTGCAGCGGTGGCAACTATTAATTAGTTGGACTGGGCCTTGGGCGGAAACGGGAGATTTTGATGCTTTAAATTTGCTTTTGAAGACGCTGGATACGCCGCTGTTGTTGTTATCTGGGTTGATTGGCGTTGCGGTTGGGGTGGCGATTTATTGGTACGGGGTTTTACCTCGACCGGTACGGCTGCCTGTGCCGGCGTTGCAGGATTTGTTTGCTTACGATTTTTATATCGATCGAGTTTACCGCTTGACTGTCGTTTGGGCTGTGGCTTTTATTTCTAAAATCAGCGCTTGGACTGATAGGTATGTGGTGGACGGGGCGGTGAATTTGTTCGGTTTTGCCACAATTTTCAGCGGTGAAGGGTTGAAGTACAGCGGCACCGGTCAATCGCAGTTTTATGTGTTGACTATTGCGGCGGGGGTTGCTGTGTTGCTGGCGTTGATTATTTGGCAGTTTTAAACCGCAGAGGTTGGCAGATGAATATATTCTGGGTTGGTCTGCTTTTGCTCTAGTTTTATTTAATTTTCAACCGCAGATGAGGGCGGATGTACGCAGATGAACGCAGATGATTTTATTCTGGTTTGTCTGCTTTTTTATCGAGTTTTATTCAAACTCGATCGGCCACAATTCTGTCACTGGAACTTCCCAACCGGGCAAAAGTTCGGGAATTGAAATCATGTCGCCGTCTCTCAATACCACTGGCTCTGCTTTCGGAGTGTAAATTGTTACTGTGCGCTTGTCTGGGTCGATTAATATTCCTACTTTTGCTCCGAGTTCGATAAATGATAAAATTTTTTCTCGCAGGGGTTTGAGGCGATCGGACTGAGATTTGATTTCTACAACTAAGTCGGGAACAAGTTCGGCAAAATACCTTTTACTTTGTTTGAGGCGATCGGCTGTCACAAACGAAACATCGGGGGATCTGAGATCGGAATTGGGAAGGATAAACCCGCCGCTAGATTCAAAAACTCGTCCGAGTTTGCGAGGTTTGACCCAGTTAAGCAAAAGTCTGCCAAACTCTGCTCCTATTTCGCTCGATACTATGTCTGATGGGCCCATAATGATAATCTTCCCGTCTACCAGTTCTAATTGGTAGTCTAGATTTGCTTCCGAGAGTATAGCTTGCAGTTGTTCCAAGTCGGCAACGGTGAGGCGGGTGGAAGCAGAACCGGATTTAATTTGCAAATCTTCTCGATCTGTAAGACTTGAGGTCATAGGATGATTCCAGAGACATTTGAATCTATGTTAACAAGAAAATCAGCCGATCGCTTTTATATGTAGTTGCTTTGCGTTAATGTTAAATATAGCTCTAAATACTGTGTAACAAAGGAAAGTTTTAATTGATGCTCAGTGCTTTAATCTGGATACCAATGTTGGCTGCTGCCCTGATTGGGCTCTGGCCCGGTTCAGTGAGTTCTAAAATAGTTCGGAATGTCGCGATCGCCATTGCGGGTATAACTTTTATTCTATCGGTGATTTTGGCAGTTCAGTTTGATGCCAGTAGCAGTCAGTTGCAGTTTTCGGAATTCATTCCTTGGATAGATGTTTTGGGATTGAATTACAATCTCGGTGTTGATGGTTTGGCTCTGCCTTTGGTAATTTTAAATACTCTGCTGACAGGGGTAGCTATTTACGCTACGGATGAGTCGATCCGCAGACCTCGACTTTATTATTCTTTGATTCTGTTAATTACTGGCGGCGTTACAGGGGCTTTTTTATCTCAAAATTTGCTGCTGTTTTTCCTGTTTTTTGAGGTAGAATTGATTCCGCTTTACCTGTTAATTGCGATTTGGGGAGGCGAGCGCCGAGGTTATGCTGCTACTAAGTTTTTAATCTATACAGCATTTGCGGGAATTGTGCTGCTGGCTGCTTTCTTGGGCACTGGTTGGCTTAGCGGTGCTTCGAGTTTCGATATGGTTGGTGCAGCGGGCGCATCGCATTTGCAAGGAGGATTGCCATTGCCTTTGGTAAGGCAAATTGTTTTGCTGGCAGGGGTGTTGCTGGCTTTTGGAATTAAGATGCCTTTGGTGCCTTTTCATACTTGGCTGCCGGATGCTCACGTAGAAGCTTCGACGCCGGTATCTGTGCTGCTGGCGGGGGTGCTTTTGAAGCTGGGAACTTATGGGATGCTGCGCTTTGGTTTAGGTTTGTTTCCAGAGGCGTGGGCGGTGGCGGCGCCGATTTTGGCGAGTTGGGCGGTGGTAAGCGTGCTTTACGGGGCGAGTTGCGCGATCGCCCAAAAAGATATGAAAAAAATTGTAGCTTACAGTTCGATCGCTCACATGGGCTACATTTTGTTAGCTAGCGCCGCAGCTACTCCGATTAGTATGCTGGGAACTGTTTTGCAAATGGTTAGCCACGGTTTAATTTCGGGGCTGCTATTTTTGAGTGTCGGCGTTGTTTACAAAAAATCCGGCACCCGCAACATAGATGTGCTCAAAGGTTTGTTCAATCCCGATCGCGGTTTGCCGATGATTGGCAGTTTAATGATCCTCGGCGTGATGGCAAGTGCCGGCATTCCGGGTTTGGCTGGATTTATTGCGGAATTTTTGATATTTCGGGGCAGTTTGCCAGTGTTTCCCGTGCAAACTTTGCTCTGCATGATCGGCACTGGTTTAACTTCAGTTTACTTTTTAATTATGGTCAACCGCGCCTTTTTCGGCCGCCTTTCGGATGTGGTGGTAAATTTGCCACAAGTCCGCTGGCGCGATCGCATCCCTTCGCTGATTTTAGCAGTAATTATTGCAATCATGGGAGTGCAGCCTGGAGTTTTAGTTGCTTTGAGCGAGAAAACTGCGATCGGAATGGTAGCTAATGTGCCACCCCAAGTTAAAGTGATTGCTCAAAACTTGAAATAAAATATTCCATAGGTTCCTAGTGAGGAATGCAAGTCCTCTCTTAACAGTTTTTAGCCCATCATGAAAAGACTTGCATTGCTTACTATAAACCTCTTTCTTCGTTCTTCCTTGTAGTCAGGCTTAATTAAAATGACAAGTACCGTATTAAAACCATCTTCCCATCCCCTATCCCCATACATTGACCTCTTGGAATCAGGCAAAGCTTTACTGCCTGAATCTGCGGAAAATGTAGTTGAAGTTGTGGGCATTCTTAAAAGTTATGGTATCGTTCTCGATGCCTATTCTCGCAATCTCAATTATATTGCCGAAGAACAGTTTTTAGTGCTTTTTCCGTTTTTTAAATATTTCAATGGGGATGTCACTCTGCCGAAGTTAATGCGCTATTGGTGGCACGACAGGATTAATTTTGAGTATGCTGAGTATTGCATGAGAACAATGCTTTGGCACGGCGGCGGGGGTTTGGACAGTTATTTGGATTCCCCGGAATTTAGCAGTTTGGCCGAGAAGGCGATCTCGGCTAAATTGAAAGGCAATTTTTTCATGCAGGCACTACACAAAGCATTTCCTAATTTTTTGCCGGAACAAGTGCGGATGCTGGCTTACTACACTGGCCTCGGTCAGTTTTGGCGGGTAATGAGCGATTTGTTTATGGACTTATCTGATTCCTACGATCGAGGGGAAACTAAGTCTATTTCTGATGTAGTTGATTTTGTCAAAGCCGGTTTAGTCGCCGCAGCCAGCCTACCGATTACCTACAGCGTCAAGATTGGCTCTCAAGTCTACGATATCCTGCCAGCGACGGCTAATTTGACATTTTTACCAGATGTAGCCGTGCCTTATGTAGAGGCTGTTTTCTTTCGGGGCACGGCGTTTTTTGGCACAGTTTCATACAATGCTCAAGCTCATCAAATTCCGGGAGAACAAAAAGAATTTGCCTACGGGGCTTTGTTTGCTGACCCTTTACCGATTGGAGGTGCAGGGATTCCGCCAACTCAATTGATGCAAGATATGCGGCATTATTTGCCGGAGTATTTGCACGAAGTTTATCGCACTAGCTGTCGCGGTGAAGACGATGTGCGGGTGCAAATTTGTCAGAGTTTTCAAAAGTCGATGTTTTGCGTGACGACGGCGACTATTTTGGGTTTAGCACCTCATCCAATGAATACCTCCGATCCAGAGGAAAAAAAGGCTAATCGAGCTTATTTGGAAGGTTGGATGGATCGATTTGGGAATTCTCGCTTGGATTGGGCAAATCAGCCAACTAACCGGGCCTGTCAGTTGTTCCCCGAACGGTAGAAGGGCGACAGTTTTTTAGGGCGCAATGTCTCTAGAAGTTGCAAAAATATTACCGGCTTTGGCAATTGCTTTCTTTTGGAGTGCCAAAGCTCATCCTGGCGATCGCAATGATATCACGTCCAGTAAAATAGCCGTTATAAGGCAAGTAGTGAAAACTTCAGTCCTCAAACTTTTATGAGGACTGAATTCCTGACTACCCAACAATTTTACGGTAGTCATTTTAGCGGACATAATATGACCTGATAAACTGTTTGTTTTCCGGTCATTGTGATTGCTTTGATAAGAGGTATATCCGCTAACGCTTAGACTGGTAATGACAGGATAAAGCACTTCTTATTTCCGAACTATCTAGATTCGGACTAGAAGACTCAGGCCGTGAGAGTCGGTTCCGCAAGTTCCAAGCAAACCATAAGTTTCGGCTAAATCTTTGACTAAAGCAGTTTGTTTGGGACTCGGTTTCCAAGGATTTGGATTACCGTAAGCATAGTAAATTTCTACACCGTCAATGCCGAAACGGGCTGCTTCTGGAATTAGTTTCTCAGCAGTCGATCGATACCTGCAAGGATGTGCGAGAACTGCTAAACCTCCTGCTTCATGAATAGCTTCAATTACCCTGGCTGCTGAATAACAATAAGTGCCTTCAGTGCTTTTACCTCGTAGGTATGGTTGGAGACTGGGATGTTGCGGATCGAAGGCGTAAGCGAGAATGTGTACCTCATTGTTGAGCAATTCGGCATTAATTTCAGCGCCTGTCCAGAGACTAGGTGCTTCACTATTTTTGTCGGGATGGTTTAATTTCCAATTATCCAGCCAAACTTGAGCTTTAACGTAGCCTTGGGTGCTGTGGTGGTCGGTGATAGCTAAGCCTTTGAGGCCTCCGGCTATGGCTTGTTCCATCAATTTCTCTGGCTGCAATCGCCCGTCGGAGTAGACTGTGTGCATATGAAAGTTATAGGAACCCGGACAGCTATCGGCATCAATTGTCTGGAAGACTTGTTTGAGTGCTGAGATATTCTGGGCTTCTGGTCGGAGACTAGAAGCGGGGGAGGTAGCGAAATTGACAGCCATAAGCGTTATTATAAAAAAAACTAACCTTGTTTAATATATCTAATAAATTGATATGTTGCACCTGTGGCAATAGTCGGCTGTGGGATTGAAACATCTGGCGGATTGTTGCGTTCGGCACAAGATATCAATTCACTCGCACATCTTCCACAATTCTCTATCCAGCATTTTATCGTCGGGTGGGGCGGGTTTATGAGATTATTGATTTTAGGCAATTATACTTGGTAAAACTCGCGCCGGAGGGTTTGTTGAGAATGCCACAAAATATCAATTACTCCCACATATTGCATCATTCTTAACAATAGGCAAGATGCCTGTTCCACCAAGAGTAAATTTTATTGTGGAGTGGGCATCCTGCCCGCCCTTAAAATGTTTGTGGAAAAGGCCACAAGATATCAATTCAATCGCACTTTAAACCTGCATCTGCGGCTGTGGGAAATTCGATCGGCACAAATGTCAGACCAAATTGTTCTCTAGCACACGGAACAATATGCGCCACTCCTTTAGGAGGGTTTTTGCGATTGCCGGTCTTTGAGTCAAACTCAATTATACCCGTGGCTCCCTCGGCTTTAAAATTTGGATCGGCTAAGGTTTGTTGCATTCCTTGGCGGGTTGGTTCTGGCTGCATTTCTAGGGCTTTAATCAGCGTGCGGGCTGCATCGTAGGTTAAAGCCGATCGAGTATTTACCGGGCCTCCCCACAACTTTTCAGTATTTTGAGGAAATTTTTTGTCAAAACTGGTTAAAGGATGCCAGAACACAGATATAGCTAGTTTTTCGACAGACTTTAGCTGTTTGGCAGCTTCTAAAGTTCTCCAATCGTAGAGTCCCCAAGACGCGACAATCCAATGGCGATCGTTGTTAGCTTTAATCATATCGATCGCATTTGGCTGGGCATTAGTGACTTGACCGTCGGGAATTAAAAGTAACGCTATTTTGCCGGCTTTCTCAAGTTTTTTTATTGCGGCTTCGGCGTTAAAATTATTTTTAGATAAGTCGTAAAACTCTCTAAGCCTGATAGTCGTTCCTCCTTGCGCTTCAAATTGCTTTTTGAATTCTTCCCACAAAGAAGCGCTGAACGGACTGTTGGGATTGTAAAATACTGCAACTTTTTTCTCACCGAGCGAGAGCAGTTGATTTACTAAAGCTTCAGCTTCGATGCTAGTTGTCGGAGCAGTCCGAAAGAAAAATTTTCGAGGTTTTCGCGTCAGTTCTTCGGTGGTACTTCCCGGAGAAAGAGCGACTAATTTATTGCGAGCGTAAATATCTACTGTTGCCAAAGTCATCTCGCTGGCATAGTGTCCGATAACTGCTAAAATATCTGGTTGAGCGACTAAAGAATTTGCCCTTTTAATTGCCTCTAACTTGAGATTTGCATCATCGGCAATGATGACTCTGAGACCTTTACCGTTAATAGATTTCGGTTCGATAAATTCTTGACCGGGAAAGTCTTGATTGCGCTCTTTTGCAGCAATCGCGCCTAAATTAACTTCGGTTTGAGCTTGAGCAATGCCGCGCAGCAGTTCTTCTGCTAAATTTGCGTTAGCGATGCTACCGTCGGGATTTCTGAGGATGGGAACAACGATCGCGATCGTGTAATATTCTGCATTTATTGCCTTCAGCAGGGCATTGTTGATATAAATTAAAGTTTCTGGATCTCTGCGGTCTTCTCGCCAGGACTGTTTGAGCAATTTCAAAGCATCAGGATAATTTGAGTCGGCCAACTCACTAATTCCCCTTTGTTTTGACCAAAGGGGCGAGGTTTGCACTAGGAGTTTTTCGCCAGAACTTACACCATCTGGGGAGGGTACAGCCACCGTTTGTGGCGGGGAAATTCTGGGGATTAAAAATGCGATCGCCAATGCAGCGCCCAGTCCCGCAACGCCGAACAGCAGCCAGCGCCAGCCCGATCGCAACTTCCGCGAAGTTTTGGGTACTTGGGGCCCAGGGACGATCGACAAATCCAAGTCTTGCAAAACTTCATCAACAGATTGGTAGCGGTCTTGAAAGTGGAAACGCACCATCTTGGTTAAAATATTTTTGAGCTTGCCGCTAACAGGTTCAGATGTTAAATAATCCCAGACAATTTCACCAGTTTCGGGGTCTTGTGGCAGATTGGTGGGACGCCGCCCGGTGAGGGCTTGAATCGCGATGATTCCTACTGCATAAATATCATTGTAGGGTTGCGGGAGAGACCGCGTATCGTGTTGTTCGGCAGGCATATAACCCCTGGTGCCGATCGCCTGCGAGCTGAATATTTCACCTGTAGAGTTAGAGGTAAAAGTGCCGATTTCTTTGACGGCCCCAAAATCAATTAAAACAATTTTTTGATCTGTTTTGCGCCGAATTAAGTTAGAAGGTGTAATGTCCCGGTGAATAATATTTTCTTGGTGGACTGATGTTAATATTTCCAGAATTTCCCGCAACAAAGCAACAGTTTGTTGCTCATTCCACCGATCGCCCGCAGTGAGTTCTTGACTAAGCGGATGTCCTTGAACGTATTCTTGCACTAAGTAAAAATAATCGTTTTCTTCAAAGCGATCGAATAATTCGGGAATGCGCGAGTTTTTGCCGAGACGGCACAAAGCGCTAGCCTCCCTTTCAAATCGGTTCCTTGCCCTCTCCAAGACGCGCGGATCGTTCAATGGGGGAAAAGGAATTTCCTTAACAACGCACAGAGGATTATTGGGTTGGTTTATTTGTGCAGCCGTGTAGGTTCTAGCAAACCCTCCCTCTCCCAACAAAGCGATAATTTTGTAGCTTTCGTGCAGGATATCCCCTAAGTTGACACACATAAATTTTCCAACACCTCTTTACAGGCTGCGGCTTTTAATGTTGATTATAAGGACTTAAACCAAAAATTAGTCCCTTTTATGGTAAAATCCATTGTAGTGTAGTTGGCGCTTCCACGTCGAAAAACTCTCATAAAGGAAACAACTCCCACCACCATGTTCCCATGCTTCGATAAATGGTGTCGTCGCGAGAGACGATGTTTTTACCCACAAATCCCAAAAAACGGGGCTCACCCTCATCATAGATGACTCAGGTAATGGGAAAAAAGTTGCTCTTTAACTGCAAGAGTTAACAGACAATATATGGCGTGAAATCGCCCCAACTGATAACGGGGTAGTCTTAGTAAATACACATTTATATGATGGAGTAAAAATTCTCTCATTAGATGTAAGCTTTTAAGCACTTAAACTCTGAGCATAGCTTTACCTTTTAAAGTTAAGACTGTTAATACCGCCGCAGTGGGTAGCAGTGCTAGGAAAAATTATCCCGGTAATTTTAAACGCCGTCTCAAAGAACACTTGATTCCTGATAATGGTTTTAAGCTCGAACGTTTTGGCTTTATTTGATATCAATTCCGACTGCGCCGGAATGATGATATCAAATCCGCGCTTCATCGTCGGGCGTAAAGTCGAATCAAACTGCCAACAAATAATTCGCGTAATATTCATTCTTTTGACTCACCGTCAACAGTCAACAGTCAACAGTCAACAGTCAACAGTCAACAGTCAACAATATGATTCCTTTACAAAGCCAATAAAAGAGCGGTGTAAATTCCAGCACCAAGGGCAAAGGCCCAAAACCGACTTTCTCGTTCTTCTGGCAATTCTTCTTTGAGCACGTTGAGAACAATTCCTCCGGCTAAAAAAGCAAATAAAACTGCGATCGCAGTTTTTCCAATTTCAGTAGCGCTACCCAACACCCACCCCACAATAATAGCTGCTGCTAGTATCCAGCGTCCGATGCGGTCATAAATATGTTTGTGGTGTTCCCGCAAACCAGAGTCGTTCACTGCAAAGTGCAGTGCCATTGCACAAGAAAACAACAGCAGATTGGTAATGCCAGGTTCTTCCCGATGCACCAGCAGATAGCCAATCAGAGCGTTGTAGATTGAAAAAGAGCCTATGTGCAACCAAAAAACACCAGGACTGGTCACATCATCTTCGCCACGCTGACGAGATAAATTTGCAATTTGCTCCAAGCCGTAAAATACAGTCAATCCTAACAAAGCTATTAAATAAACGTGGTGTTCTAGATAGGAAATAACTCCTGCTTCTACTTGCTCTAATACCGCTTGATGCAGATTTAATTCCGGTAAAATATGCACAAAAACATAAGCTACCGAAACCCCTCCCGCCGCTGAAAGCCAGCCACTGCGAGGAATAGGAGCAAACCGCAACTTGCCGCAAAATAAATGTGTCAGCGCTAAACCAATGGCAATCAGCCCGGTTAAAGCTAAATTATTAGGAGCCGATCGCAAAGCTGCTGTTATTACCATAATTCTGCTCAACCAAATTAATCCTGTCTTAAAGCTTTAATGACTTGATAATACCGCTCTTGGACATCTTTCTGGTCTTGCTCCTGAGAGATTTGTTCGCGGCTACTATTTAAAATCATCTCCGCCTGACGGCGTAAAGCTTCTCGTTGTTTGGAATTGCGGGTGTAAGTGGCGATGCAAGCTATAGCTTCCAATAAGCGAATTGTTACCGCCACATCTGATTTACTGTACTGGCGAATTTGGTTAAAGGCAGCATCGACTAACCCTTCAAACGTCACTCCTTCAACAATGACGCGCAAATTATCTTCATCGTCGTAGCGATAGGGCGAGGGAAAATCCCTTTGAGCGAGGCGGGATAATCCGGCGCTGAGTCGGCGGATATTTCTGCTGTCATAAAACTTCCTCTTGCATCAGTCATTATTGATAATATTAAAATTAGCCATGTCAAACTCTATCTTAAGGCTTTAGATTACTCTAACGTGAGGCTAATTTAGGACTTACACAGCGACAGTAAATATTGGGGATGGTGCGTTACGCAGAAAGCTAACACACCAACAATTTTTTTCAAGCGGATATCGAAGCCACATCTTGACCGTTGAGTTTTTGTGCGATCGCATCCAGCACCCTCTGTTCTGCTTCGGAAACCTCTCCCCTACTTTCGGCAATGCGACGGCATTGAGCTAATAGCGGTACTGCAAAGTCGGGGTTAAGTTGCTCTAACAATGCACCCAATGGTTTGGGGGACTTGATGTTAGCAGCAATCCTTTTGAGAGAATCGGTATTTAATTGCAATGCCTTCAATTCTGGCAGAATATCTTCCCAGTTTTTGTTGGGATAACTTGCCAAAATCATGTGAACCATAATTTGATCCATCCCTGCTTGCTGGGCGATCGCAACATCAAGATATTTCTCGCTTTGTTGCTGAATCGCTTGCAGCGTTTCGGTGCCAGGTTCTTCAGTCTCTTCCCTCAGTTTGGCTTCGTAAAACTGGCGCGCCGCATATCCCAGCGCGTACAGCATCGTAGCATTCGTACTCGCACCAATCATGGCGCCAGCCAGCGGTACGTTGCGTAAAAAACCCAAACCAGCTTTCATTGCGTTGCTACCGCCTAGCGCTAACCCAAAAATTGCCAAAACCTCGCCTTTTCGGGCTGGCTGTTGCAAATCCATCCCATAGGCGGCGGCAATTTCATAAACCATTTCGGTTTGAATCGCAGTAGTCGCGGCTAAATCGATCGCCAGCAGTGCAGCCGCGACACCGGGTAAAATGCTGCTAGCAAATCCGACACCACCGGCGTGGATCGCTTTTTCCACCATAATGCGATGGGCAATTTCGCTGGGATATTCATTGGGATACTTTTGTTGGAGTTCCTTGACTTGAGCTTCGGCTTTGGCTAAGTCGATGCGATCGCTGACCCCAACTAACCAATCAAGCCTGAGTACCCCTGCCACTTGTTTAACAAAGGGAAAATTGCCAACATAAGTTACCGCATCTCCGGTTCCTTCCGTCGCTTGTCCAATCAATCGATAAGTTTGTTTAGCAGCAGCTTCCCCCCAATTAATTGCTGTGTCAACAACCGCTTTGCCTGTATTCAGTGCAGATTCTGTTGTCTCGGCAATGAAATTTAACAAACCAGACTTTTGCTGTGAATTAGTTTCTTTTTTTGGCTTTGATTGGTGATCCATCACTGTTTTTTCAATTAACTACAATACGCCCGGTTTTCAGTTTGGACGTAGCCTCTCACAGGCACTGTAATCGGCACCCAACCATCCGTTCCTAAACTTTCAATCGTCACTCTTCGTCCATTCGCGACGACTCCAACGCTTTCCCCATCAGTGGAAGGTGCTTGATGTACGTTAATTCCTCTGGCGGCTGCAACTTGGCGGCAGTTAGTAGGAGGCGAGGCGGTTGCGGCTTCACACGCTCCGAGAAAACCACCATATACGTAACCTTGTATCGGGCCTGTAATTGGTACCCAGCCATTCTCACCAAGATTTTGAATCGTCACATTTCGTGCGGAATCAATGATGCCAACGGCTTCGCTGTTAGCCCTCGGTTGTCGCCGTACATTAAGGCCATTCGTCGCAATAACCGGGCGACAGTTTTCTAAAGCTTGCGCTAGTAGATATTCACCTTGAATCTGTGTTTGATTTGTATCAGCGGCGAACGAGGGAACAACTAAAACCGTTGCCGTTAAGAAGATCGAACTTGTTAACGTTGTATATTTTTGCCAGATCCTCTGCTCTTGCATCGCTTTATATTCTTTTAAATCTCTATGCCCAAACCTTATAAAAGGTTTTTAGCTCCTTCATCTTCTCCAAGAAAGAATGAATCATCATCCCATTGGTATAAAATAATTCGACTCGCTGCTGTGCTTGTTGAATTGTCAGGTTTTATCATCGCTAATCAAGCATAAACGCGAGGTTTGCGAGCGCCAAGAGCAGCACCACTCATTGCCGCTGCCAAACTCAGCAAAGAGCCAAGTAGAAATGACCAAACAGCTTTAGCTGTATTACCAGCTATATCGCGAACTTGATTTGGGTCTACATTCGGCGCTTGATTCGGTATATTAACACCGCCCTGTTGTTGTACTTGATTGGCAATTTCTCCAGCATTAGCAGCGGCAGCGCCAACAGCACCCGATATCCCGCTTCCTAATAACCAAGCACTAAGTGCTAATGTAGCTCCCCAAAGAATTGCTGCATTCAAAAATGCTGTTTTCTTGGTCATCGGCCCGCAGCTTTGAGCCATTACCCAACCGCCCAAAAATAGGGAAATCAGCAAACTGATAATCGACCAAATTACGACCCCAATACCAACGGAACCTGCATCCGCGCCTGTTGCACCCGCGCTTAATCCGATCGCCATTGCCAAAGCGCTTAAAAGTAGTTGAGTGCCCAGAGCGATCGCAATTCCTGCCAAAATTGGCCCCCACCTCACTTGATCGTGGTAATCCACCAGCGGATTGACGATTGTAGGATCAGTGAGTGGACTGCCCGATCGATCTGGATAAGTCATAAAAGATTAACCCCTGCGTTACGTTGTTACTTTTTTCCCATTGATGGGAATTTAATTTTACTTAATAAATATTACTAGAATATCTACCGAGGGGCATAATAGTTTTTAATTTGATTATTTTAAGGCTCAAAAGTAGTAATTTCGCTCATAAATCGAAATCTCATTCAGAAAAAACCCCAGCAGCTACTTAGAGATGTCCTTAATTTTGTAGGATATCGCGTAGTTGAGGTGATAATAAAACCTGAGAAATCCTTGTGAAGGCTTGTGGCATAAAGGTTGTAGGTTGGAGCCCTGGGAACGAAAGCCAACTTGTTAGCCTGAGATAGTTGGGCGGAGTGAAACGGAGGCTTCCTTTGGCTCAACCCAACCTACGAATGATTAGATAAATTTATCACCCTCAGTACGGGAGAGCTAAAATCATCTACCTAAAGATAGAAAAATATAAAAAAATCTCCCTATCTTGATGATTTTCAATTTGCTGAATCATTCATAAGATGGAAGTATTAGAACTGATATCTATCTAAAGTAGGTACAGGGCTTGATGTACATAGGTACAGGAAACAACAATGTTACTTTACAAAATAGAAGATTTTAATCCCCACTACCGCCAAGCAGCTTTTGATGACGACGATATCAAAGGGCTGGATGTGTATGGCGGAAGTACCTATGATAAAATTGGCACGATCGATACTGTGCTGGTAGATGAGACAGGACGTTTCCGCTATTTTGTGGTAGAGACTGGTTCTTGGATTTTTGACAAAAAAGTTTTACTTCCCATCGCTCTTTGTCGCATTGATTTTAATGGGCGGCGTGTTTACGCTATAAACTTGCGGAGTAAAGACCAAGTGGAAAAACTACCCAGGTATGAGCATGGGATGGTAGTTGATTACGATTATGAAGAACAAGTGCGGGGTATTTATCGGACTTCAACAGTAGAAGCATCTGTACCAGTAGAAGCATCATTACCTTTAGAAGCACCTGTTCGAGTTTCTACAACACATTCTGTCTCGCCTCAAGCTAGTAATCCTGCTTATGACAGGGATACCTATACTTACGATCGAGAGCCTGAATTGTATCAGATAAACGAACAGGATCATCAAAAACTTAAACTGTACGAAGAACGATTAGTTGCAGATAAAACCCGTCGCCAAACAGGCGAGGTGATAATTGGCAAGCAAGTTGAAACCAAAACGGTACAACTGCAGCTTCCTGTAAAACAAGAGCGAGTTGTGATTGAGCGCACTACTCCAGAATATGCAGGGAGTCGAGTAACTCCAGATACCGCCTTCAAGCAAGAAGAAATGGTACATTTTGAAATCTACGAAGAAACTGTCAATATCAAAAAGCAAGCGTTCGTGCGCGAGGAAGTGCAAGTCAGAAAAGAAGTTGAGCAAGATACCGTTGAGGCAACAGACACAGTACGTCGCGAAGAGTTAGATGTAAAAACAGAATGGGAATCGGAGCGGAAAAAAAGTAATCCGCTTTAACTCAGCCAAAGAGTATCGTTAAAAATGCAAAAATCAGGAGGAAATTTATTATGTCTACTCGCAGGTATTTACCGTCAATCAGCGTAGCTTTTTTAGCTTTAGCCGTTAGTGTCAGTGGCACTGGTTTTGTGCTAAGTTCCCAGCAAGTTGCTGCTCAACAAGCTAAGTCGAAATTTCCTGATGTACCGCCGAATTACTGGGCGCGTCCGTTTATTGATTCCTTAGCTGAAAAAGAGATTGTTACCGGATATGTAAACGGAACTTTTAGACCAAAACAGGTTGTGGATCGGGATGAATTTTCGGCGATGATCCACCAAGCTTTTAATCGAGCAAGCATTAGAAAGATACCCAGTGGAAGTTACTTTAAGGATGTGCCTCAAAACTACTGGGCAGCAACTCCGATTAAAGAAGCTTATGAAACGGGATTTATGAATGATTTTCCCGGAAAGAAGTTTCGTCCGAAGCAGCCCTTGACTAAGGCACAAGCATTAGTTGTGTTAATGAGGGGTTTAAATATGGATTACAATCCCCCTGTTGTCAAAACTGATCAAGCGGCTGTAACTGCAGCCAAGCCAACTCCAGTAAATAAACGTCGAATTGCTAGGAACCGTTTGGCCTTTCCCCTCGCAGCGACTGTTTTGATGCAGCCGTTATTACCTGTAGTGGCAAGGCTGCAGCCTGCGGCTGCGCCCGCACCTAAACCGGCTAAGGCTGTTCCACCAACAACGACAAAAGCTGCAACTGCGCCTGCTAAAAATTCGGCATTAGATTTTCTCAATTCGTACTATAAAGATGCCGAGAAAATTCCTAAATATGCGGTTGAGCCAGTGGCAGCAGCGACAAAGGCAAAGATAGTGGTCAACTATCCAGATCCCAGAGTTCTTAATCCGAACGAGTTGCTCAGTCGGGGTAGTGCGACTGCCCTTATTCATCAAGCTTTGGTCAATCAAGGTCAGATAGAACCGCTTCCCGAGAAGGATAGTGCTAAGTACATTCCTAAGAACCCACGTCGCTAGTTCTACCATCAACTTTAACTTTTTTACCACTGGATTAGATTGACCAAGAAATTGGGATACCAGCCCCTTCTTCAGTGGACGGCTTTTCTTGATTTCTAATATACTCCTTTAAAGCTTCTAAGGGCGCACCCCCTACAGAAACAGCAAAATAGCTAGGACTCCACAATGCTTCTTTATGGGGCTTCTTATGTCCAGCCTGTCCGTAACGACGGCTAGAAACGCCTTTTAATGCGTTAACTATTTGAGAGATAAACAACTTAGGCGGATACTCAATCAGCGCGTGAACATGATTGCCTTCGCCATTGAATTCCAGCACTTGAAAATTCATTTTTTCAGCCACCTCTCGAAACGACTTTTCAATCAAATCAATACTTTCACCTGTGAAGACAGACCGACGATACTTTGTCACACAGACCAAGTGTATCTTAAGTTCTGTAACAGAATGGCGTTCCCTGCGGTAAATAGTTGTCATTACTTGCAAACCAACATAGCAAATTTTTCAGCAAATGACTATCTCTGAATTTAGCAACACCCTAAACGATTTAGCCAATCAAGTACGACTTGAGAGATTTTCTTCTTCAGTCCGAGTACCAAAGAAATCCAAGCCCAAACCAACGTATGACCCAGCTCATCCTCATGTTTCTACTGCTAAACTTCTTGCCGAGGCAAAAAGGAAAAAGTCTCCTTAAATCCCGTCTGGACTGCAGCTAGAGGGGGATTAACTTAATTAAGTTTCTCACGCCTGTGATGTCTGAGACATTCTTCCTATGATAGGTGGGTTTGTTAGAGACTGTCAGGGTTGTTTAACGTGGAAATTTTCGAGGGAATAGGACAATTATACGAGTTGATTACAAAGAAAATATCTCCAACTGTAGGCATTTATAAGAATTTTCGCTTCTTCCTAAAGGTTCTTGAAAATTCAGCCCGCTTATTGACATTAACTGAACGACTAGCTTCCCGCACCTTGACAGGGCTGGTCTCCTCGATTCATCCAGACTCCCTGCCTACGATCGCCTATTTTTAGGATACAACGAGGCAAGAAAACACGCCCTAGCCCCCATTGCATCGACAGTACCTACAGAGCTAGGTATTTCGCGTTTCCTAATGTCAAGGTCGTGCTGCGGGGTTTGTACGAAAAAGAACCCAAAATGCTGAGTGATGTTGAGTTGGATGCCAAAAGCGACGGGGGTAGGAAGTGAAGAAGTGCGATCGCTACACTGGTTACATCCTTGTTCTAAGTATCATTGGCTGGAGCAATATCAACTGCAATCACCGTAGCATAGGGATTGAGAGCTTCTTCAGGCACTTGAATCGTTAACTCCCCGCCTTGGATCGGCACTTAACATAGAATCGACAATCGCACAGCGAGTAGAGTATTGTAATGATTCCCCTCCAGCGACTTTAGAAACGGCTTGAATCCGTTTAATGGGTACATCTCGTACTGTTACTGACTCGTAGGGCTTCATTAGCAAGAATAAGTAAAAGCGATTGCCACGCCGAGTAGAAGGGCCGTAGAATTGCCAAGGTTCCAGTCCAGGCTGTGTTCCTACAATACTCTGGGCATGGACACTCATCCATGCTTCTACGAATTGCAACAAATCCAATTGTTCGGATTGAATCTGCCCGTTGCCCATAGGGCTGACATTCATTATTCAGATTGCCACCTTTACCTGCAACTTCACAGAGGGTATGAATAAGTTGGCGAGCTGACTTGAATTGGGTGTCCTTCGGGTTATAACCCCAGCTTTCATTCAGAGTTAGGCAAGCTTCCCAAGTACGTTGAGGCGGTTGGGGGGGATGAATTGCTCGCAGGTATCGAAGTCTCCAAATCCAGGGAGGCGATCGTTGATTAGCAAATGCGGTTGCAGCGAGCGAATCATTTCATTTAGCTGTCTAGCTTGCCATTGTTCTGGTTTTCGCTCCCAACCACCATCAAACCTCTTCAAGTCAATCTTTCCGTAGTTGCTCAACAATTCTTTGACTTGAGCGAACATAAATTCAAGGTAGCGTTCCCACTGAGAACTCGTCGGCTGTCTGAATTTCCCAAACTGATACGGTTTATCGGCTTCTGTAAAAGCCGGGTAGTCAGGGTAATGCCAGTCAATCAAGGAAAAATACAACCCAATTCGCAAACCCTCCGCCCGCATCGCCTCCACAAATTCTCGAACAATATCTTTTTTGTACGGCGCATACTCAATAGAAAAGTCGGATTGCTGGGTATGAAATAAGGAAAACCCATCATGATGTTTAGCCGTCAAAATCACATACTGCATCCCCAAGCGTTTCGCTAAATGCGCCCAAGTTTGAGGGTCGTATTCAGTCGGATTGAAAGTTTGGGCGGCGCGGTGATAATCCGCTACCGGGACATCTTGACAGTATGGCAAGCTAAAGACGCCTCCCACCAACGGCCAAGATACTTCGTACCCACACTGGCTACTATGACGAAGAGTGAACAAACATTCCCAATCGTGCTGTCTCAAACCAGTTGTTTTCTTGAGTCATTGGTTTACCCTAAAATATAGGCGGCATTGCTGAAAGAGTAATGTTTACTCGCAGGTAAAATTAATAAGCTAGGGTATACTTCTTTGTTGGATTTGGCTGCAATGAACCTCCCCAAAATACCCCACTGAAAATCATGAAAGAAGACACCATCAAAATTGTTGGTTTTCACGCACATATTTACTTTGACAATGATAGCCGTGATGCTGCGGAGCGCGTACGCGAAGGATTGGCTCAGTTTGAGGTGCAGCTAGGCCGTTGGCACGACAAACCCATTGGGCCACATCCTCAAGCGATGTATCAAGTTGCGTTTTCACCCTCGGAGTTTGGCAAAGTCGTTCCTTGGTTAATGCTCCACCGCGAGGATCTCAATATTCTCGTCCATCCCGAAACAGGGGATGATGTGGCAGACCACACTCTACATTCTTTGTGGCTGGGAGAGAAACTAGAGCTGAATGTCGAAGTTCTGCGACCTAAAACGGCCAGCACCAGCGGGTGAGCTCGCGCCGTGCAGAGTTCGCTCGGCAAGCTCATCATGCCGTTGCTACAGTATTTTCGGTTTCTAGGAATAGCTTGGTACGGTTTTCTTCAATGCCAATTCATTCTGATTTTTTCGCACTTATTCTGGCAAATACGACTAACTGGGTTGGGTTCTCCTGACTGTTTCTCCCACTTGGGAAGCGGCATCATAATAACTGTAAGCAATGAGCTCCAACCAAACTTTCCTTATAAAGCATTACCAATCTTTGAGGTGACAGATTATGTTGATCCGCTACTGGCAACCCTTCACAGAAATTGAAACCATCCGCGAGCAACTCGATAAAGTATTTGACCAACGGACAGCAACGAGAGATAACTCAGAAGCTGCTTGGATGCCCGCTCTAGAATTTGTTGATGCTGGGGACAACTTCGTATTAAAAGCGCAACTGCCTGGAATTGACCCCAAAGACATTGACGTTCAAGTCACCCGTGAAGCAATTTCTATCTCTGGCGAACGCCGCTACGAAAACACAGACGAAAAATCTGGCTACGTCCGCTCTGAATTCCGCTATGGCAAATTCCACCGGGTAATTTCCTTGCCCGCACCCATTCAAAACGACTCTGTGCAAGCTGAATGCAAAGATGGCATTCTAACGCTAACTCTGCCCAAAGTGACTGAAGCTCGTAATAAAGTCGTCAAGATTAACTTGGCCGAAATTGCTGGATCTTCAACGAATCCAGCTTTGGAACAGGCTAACCAATAACGATCGGCTGTGCTTAATGGAGTGAGGCAAATTTTCCTTTCATTGAGCCTGATTGGATTTACTTAACAACAACGAAACTGGAAAAGCTGATACCGGGAGCGACCATTGCTCTCGGTATTCTTTATTTGGGAAAGCAGAGCGAAAAACCTACAGATACCGTGAACCCGCGCTGATTCCAGTTAGTCTGCCAAAATATTTCACGCTTGTCGGAACCAATTTCATTGAGTCTGCGAACCGGAGGAGCATTGGCGATCGCCTCTAATCACCGGCTTATCTGTGGTAAAGTAGCACAGCTAGACATACCCTGCCAGCTCAAGCGCAATAGTTAAAGCATCTCAACCAGGTGATACATCAATTCCGAAAGTAGCTGCCCGATTTGATGTGAGTAAAGCATCTGTCCAACAACTGATGATTTCTACTTTCCCAATTCCTCAATAGATAATTAGCCGATGAATATCCATACCCTCTTGAGCCAAACCGAACGCCAACGGGTGAGTGATGGAGCCGTTTTACCCATCTTGAACGGTTGCGAATCCTCTATGAGGCAATTGGTGCTGTTGTTGCCACAATTGGGAGATTTCGACAGCCTTGAATATGCTTGGTGGTTGCAGCGGGACGCTCAACGGCTTCAAACACAAGGGATAGCAATCCGAGCTGTGGGAATTGGCTCACTTTCCTCGGGTCAGCGATTCTGTGGGTATACAGGATTTCCTGCCGACTGTTTGTTTGTAGATCCCAGTGCCCAACTGCACCAAAAACTTGACCTGTATCCAGGTTTATCCTTAAAACTACCCGGTTTATCGGCTGCTATGAATGCTTACTTCAATTTATTGTTCATGTGTTCCGGGATTGGTAGCCCTGGCACTCTGGCAGAAGTATGGAGAGGATATCGAGGCGACGCAAAAGCACCTCAATTAATTGGTGATGATGAAATTATTCAGGCTTTTCCTCTTCCACCCCTCAGAGGTTCCACTTTCCGGTGGGCAGGTGGCAAGGGTTTCCAGCGTCCTTTTGAATTGGCAACTTTACGGCTGCGGAATATGGGAGAAGTGCTGAGTCATTGGAAAACCTATGTTCCAAATGCTGCTTATCTCACTCAACGAGGCGCAACTTTCTTGTTTAATGCTCAGGGAGATTTAGTCTACGAACATCGAGATCGCGCCATCCTTGGTTTCGCTGCTGATATGAGCAATCCCCTGACATTTCTCTCAGAAATAATGGCTGATGGAGACTCGTTGGGGCAGGGCGATATGCACTAACTACCGCCCTTATGGTGTGCGGCTGGCAGGGGGTAAGAGTGGTGGATAGCGAATGGGCATGGGCTTACGGATAGGGGGATTCATGCGATCGTACTCAATCCCATCATTGCTGCTGGCAATTTCTTGCTTACCATATTCATCCTGTTCCAGCAGCTCCCAACGGGAGCATCTCTCCTTTCCAATTGAACTCTACCCAACCATTTAGCCCCGGTTCTTCCCGCCCTTGTCCGTCAACTAGCAAATGCACAAAGTAAAGTTGATTGGTGGGCTCACTACCACCAAGAAACCAGTTATCGTCAATCTCCGCCTTTACGTTAGCTTCATCAAATTGAATGCCAACTTGTGAAAACGTAGCGATCGCCATTTGCCTTAAAGTTGCCCGATCCATCCCCTTTGGCCTCCTGATTGAGAGATGCCGATCGCAGCCACTCAAGCTGTGAACTTCCTCATCCCCTCTATGAAAACTTACCAGAGAGATGGGTCTAAAACCCCGTCCTTGTAGGACGGCTTTAATTAATTATCAACTTTTGTTAATTATTTTCTTGAACTTTCTTGCATCAATAGTCTGGACACTTTTTCTATGACTGAATGGCTTATTCCCTAGGACTTTGAGGCGAGCGTGGATAATTAAATCAATGTCACCTCTACCCCTGACTTGGATTTAATTCCACTTTTTTATGATGCTTGCCATGTAAGGCTTGTAGTATCGTTCCAAAAACTGTCCGGAGTATGGATGTATTCAATTACTGTAATTAAACTTCACTACATATTTATTACTACCCCATATCCTTGTCGCATAATTAATTTAATTCGATTATTTATCCCTGACCTCACTCCACTTGTTGTAAGATTAAGAAAGTAATTACAAATTCCTTCAAAATGATTGACAATAGTCGAAGATGATTATTTAAAAAAGCTCCTCGCATAATTCACCCAATCATTGAACTTTGTCCGCTGCTCTTTTGACAGTCATATTGGTCTCGTATATTTACCGAAACTCTTCTTTCCTCTCATAAGCAATTCTTAAGCCTTATGATTTTTCCCAGGTGATTGCTAACCTTTCAATTTGGTCGGAATTAAGGTTGTTTCGATTACTCAACAATAAATATTTGCTGCCTCTATCTGTGATTACTGTTGCTCGACGCACCTTATTCAAGTCTTTATTAACTGCTTTCATCACGTGAAAACGGTCAATAACAACTTGTGCATTTGGGAATACTTGTTCTATAACTTTTTTTGGTTCCTATTTTTGACGCCCGCCTTTCTCCCCAAATTCTTTACAACTCCTCTTGGGGTGGTGCGCCCCCTGAACAGTTACCATTTATTAGTCAAGACAATTTGCTCTTGGCATGAGTTGACTTGGTTCAAAAGATGAGTTGGAGCGATAAAATAGCGACATAAATATATTAGAAAAAGTCAATTATTTCAACCTGCTTAATTTAGGTAAATTAGACAGGCTACCGTAACGCTAAAACCGCATAAGTTCAATAGAAAAGCGTTTTGGCTCCAAGTTTTCACAACTGATAAAAAAATCCCACCCACATCTGCAGAATGTGGGTTGCTAAGTTCTTCGCCCCAGACTTCGTTGTAGAACCCAGCCAAAGGCTCGCAGTCTCAATAGTAAGTAATGGGTGCGATCGCGTGCTTTGTAACCCTTTAATAATTTACTAGCGAGTTTTACTTGCTGGCGATTGAAAAAACTTCTGCTTGGGGGTGAAAAGAAACCGGGAAAAAGCCTCCTTCGCGCATTTCTTGAATGCTCTCTTTAACCGCCTGAATGATGCGATCGATGTCTTCATGAGTGTGAGCGGTGGAGAGAAAGCAGCTACGACCTTCGCATATAAAAATACGCTTTTCGAGTAAGTGAAAAAGTAGCGGATCTATCTCAACCGAGGCAACAGCGCGAAATTGCGATCCAAAATTTACAAGCCAGACAGAGACTTCATTTTCTTTGAAATAAGCATTCAGGGTTTCAACTAGCTGCGAAGTTCGCTGATTCAACTGCTGCTGAAGGGCTGGGCCTTGACTTTTAAGATAGCGCAGCACGGAACGCGCAGCGGCCAGAGCAAGTGGGTGCTTGCAAAAAGTGCCGGCAAAAATAGTTGTTTTTACCTGGGGATAGGAATCATCACCGTAGTTCCACAAACCGCCGTCAATTTTATCCATATAAGCAGCTTTTCCAGCGATAACTCCAATGGGCATACCGCCCCCGACAATTTTACCGTAAGTTGCAATATCTGCCTCAATGCCAAACCACGCCTGCGCCCCGCCTTGATGAATTCGGAAACCAGTAACCATTTCATCAAAAATCAGCGCAATTTCTGATTCTTTTGTTAATTGCCTGAGTTGCTGGAGAAATTCTTTGGGTTGCAAATCGAGACGGCGGCTTTGCACCGGCTCGACGAGAACCGCCGCTAATTCGTGCTGATGAGCTTTGATAATTTCCAGGGCATCAGGGCTTCCGTAATCCAAAACTAAAACATCTTCAATAAAATTAGGGGGAATTCCTGGCGCTTTTGGAATGGTGCGTAAATCGCCATCTATCTTTTTTACAACTGCCAGAGTTCCGTCAAAATGACCGTGATAAGAACCAGAAAACAAAGCAATTTTATTGCGTTTAGTTGCCGCTCTAGCTAATCGTAGAGCTGCCATCACTGCTTCAGTGCCGGTATTAGAAAAAGCGACGCGATCCATTCCCGTTAGTTCGCAGATTAATTCCGCAACTTCTCCGGCAAGGTCTGCTTGTGCGCCAATTTGCACACCACGATCGAGTTGCTCTAATACGGCTTCTTTAATAAAGGGCGGATTATGACCAAAAAGATTGATGCCAAATCCCATTGTGATATCGATGTATTCGTTGCCATCAACATCCCACATTTTAGAGCCAAGCGAGCGATCGGCGACAATGGGATAAAACATCTCCTTGACGGGAAAGCGAAATCCATCAGAAGCCCGATTGTCCGCGAGAACCGGACGGTATTTTTGCGCGAAATTCTTAGAGGTCTTGGTGCGATCGGTGTAGCGATCTATGAGCGCTTTCATGTGTCTTTGCTGCAATTGTTCGTTCATTTTGTTTGAATTCTCCAGAGATTGAGCTAAATAGGGGCGCAATGCTTTGCGCCCTTACAGGTTTTAATTGCGGCTACCTATAAAGCCACAATCCGCGAGATAGGAAAAGTAAGTGCGAAACAAATTCGCATCCGCTTGCGGACAGGTGATGTCAGTGGTAGCAAGTCCATCTAGCGTATTTTGGCAATCGAAATGTAGCGTTCCTGATTGTGGCATTTCCGCTTCAGAAACTTTTTCGGAGAAAAGACCGACAAGCGGATACAACGCATTTTCTGGAGAATATCCAGCGCGATTGATTATTTCTGCTTGCCAAGCCTCAGACGAAACTCGTTTGATAGGATAACCCATTGAGCAAATCCAGCCAAGCAATTCACTCATTTGAAAGGACTGAGGGTTGACTAAATGAAAAGTCTTTCCGAGCAATTCTTTTTGCCTCGAAAGATGAACGATCGCTCGGCTCACATAGTCAACAGGCGCTACGTTCATCAGCTTATCGTCATCGGGCGCACATCCAAGTTGCACGCAACCAGCCATTAACCTGTACAGTAAGTCACTGGGATTGCAAGCCCCTGTTTTGCTGTCCCCAGAAATGCGACCGGGCCTGTAAATGCTAACAGGAATTCCCCGATCGCGCGCGACCTCTACTAACTTTTCTGCCACCCACTTAGTCTGAGTGTAAGCACCTTTTAGACCCTCTCCCGGAGTGAGCTCATCCTCCTCTCGCACTACCTTAATCCCAGATTCTCCCATTGCCGAGAAAACGGAAATCGTAGAAATTAAATGGACTGGTTTTAGCTTACTTTGACTCGCCAATCTCAGAACTTCCTGCGTCCCCAAAACGTTAGCGGGTTTGAGAACAGAGTAGGGATAAGTAAACTTGACAAACGCGCCATTGTGGTAAATGACATCTATTTTACTGGCTAAAACTCGGAACTGCTCCTCGGAAAGCCCCAAAAGTGGTTGAGACAAATCTCCAGCAATTGGGATAATGCGATCGCTGCTGCTTTCATCCCAAATTAAATAGGATTCGAGGCTGCTTTGAATCCGCTTTTTGGCTGATTCTGAATCGGCCGAACGGACTAGGCAATAAATTTCTGCTTGAGTTTGTTGCAAGAGATCGCGGAGTAAAAAGGCTCCCAAAAAGCCCGTCGCCCCTGTTAAGAGTATGCAAGCTGGTTCAGTTTTTGGCTCGCTCAATGGAGTTGCAGGGCGAATTGCCGGATCTAAAACAACTTCAGCGTTAATATCGAAACTTGCAGTGCGATCGCCCGCTGTGTTGCCCCCTTGCTGCATTTCAATTTTTTCAGCTAAACCAGCTACAGTTGGAGCTTCAAACAAAACGCGCAAAGGCAATTCCACCTGAAAACATTCTCGCACTTTGGCTAACAACTGAGTAATCAGTAATGAGTGTCCCCCCAACTCAAAGAAATTGTCGTAAATTCCTACCTTTTTAAGGTTGAGAAGCTGGCTCCAAATTCCGGCAAGAATCTCCTCACCGGGAGTGCGAGGGCCTACAAACGTATCTGTAAAATTGGCTGCTACGGACGGTGCAGGAAGCGCTTGACGGTCTATTTTGCCATTGGGAGTCAGTGGCAGCGCTTTCAGAACCACAAAAGCAGAAGGTATCATGTATTCTGGCAGCTTTTCTTTGAGGAATGAACGCAGGCTTTCAATCAGTTGTGAGTCCTGAACGCTGAGTTTTGAGTGAGAAACAATATAGGCGACTAAACGCTGATTCCCCGGTTCATTTTCCTGAAGTAAAACGGCTGCCTCGCGTACAGAGGGATGATGAGACAGGCCCGCCTCAATTTCCCCTAATTCAATGCGGAAACCTCGCAGCTTTACTTGGCGATCGGCGCGACCGATAAATTCTATATTTCCGTCTGGCAAATAGCGAGCTAAGTCGCCAGTTTTGTAAAGTCGAGTTTCCGGTTCCTGAGTCAATGAATTGCAAATGAATTTTTCTGCGGTGAGTTCTGGTTGGTTTAGATAGCCGCGAGCCAACCCCGCACCAGCAATATATAATTCACCGGCTACCCCTACAGGAACTGGCTGCAAGTGCGAATCGAGCAAATAAATCTGCGTGTTGGGTAGCGGACGACCTAAAGGAACTGTCTGGGAAATGCGATCGCCCTTCATTCGTACCTGATAAGTCAGCACGCCTACAGTTGTTTCTGTGGGCCCGTAATGGTTGAATATCGAGCAGTCTGGATTGTATTTCTGAATTATTTCAATTAAATTCCACATCAAAGGCTCACCGCCGAGAATTAATCGCTTTTTCGGTAAGATTTGCGAGGCGTTAGAAGCGCTCAACAAAGCTTGTAAGTGAGAGGGAACAATTTTAAGACAATCGATAGAATGTTGCTGAAAATAAGCCGCCATTGCTTGAGGATCTGTTGCGCGTTCTTGAGAGATGATGTGCAGGCATCCACCCGAACACAAAGCCGGAAAAATAACGGTGTTTCCCAAGTCGGCGGCGAAGGTAGAAACGGTGGCATAATTTGCACCTGATGGCAGGTTTAATTTTTCCTGAATTCCGTGCAGGTAATTGAGCAGTTGCCGGTGTTCAATGGCGACTCCTTTGGGGGTGCCGGTGGAACCGGAGGTATAGATAATGTAAGCTAAATTTTCAACAGAAGCAGAGACGAAAGTAGTAGGAGAAAAAGAGGGAATGTCTGTATCTAAGCAGACGATCTGTGCCTGAGTTTCCGGCATATTTTTGATGAGATGCTGTTGCGTTAACAGCACTGGAGTCTGAGCATTTTGCAACATCAATGCTAGGCGCTCTTTGGGCATGGCTGGGTCGAGCGGTAGGTACGCGCCACCTGCTTTGAGGATGCCTAGAATTCCAGCGATCGCCTCTAAAGAGCGATCGACGCAAATGCCGACAATCACCTCGGGTTTTATACCTAATTGCTGCAAGTAATGGGCGATTTTGTTAGCGCGGGCGTTGAGTTCGCTGTAGGTAATTTGCTGATTTTCACAAACAGCAGCTATACGGTTGGGCGATCGCTCTGCTTGTTCTTCAAATAGCTGGTGCACGCACTTATCGAGCTGGTAATCTGCTTTTGTGCTGTTGAATTCTACTAATAATTGATTTCGGGCGCGATCGCTCAGCATTTCGAGCTTGCCGATTGCGGTTTGTGGGTTGCTGGCTGCACTTTGCACCAAGGCGTAAAATTGCTCTGCCAAGCACCGGATACTGTTGTCTGCCAGGAAGATAGGATCGTAGTGAAACTCAGCGGCGAGCGAGTCTTTTTGGCGGTGGCAAGAGAGTTTAACTTTGAAGCGATCGCAGCACGCATACTGCTTGTAAATCGAAAAAAATACGCCACTAGCCGAATGCTTTTCGAGCTGTTCCTCAAACTCGAAACCAAATGGAAAGCCAGAAGAGTTCCCTAGATATTCGTGGGAGAAATATTCTTGATACTTGTATGCTTCGCGTTCTTCCTGCTGAATTTGCTGCAAGGTTTCCGCGAAGGAAAAGTTTTCTGTTAGTTGGCTCGACAGCGGTAAAAATTTGGCAAACAGCCCAAGCGCTGGCTCTAGTTCTTCGTATTTTCGACCGTCGAATGCCACGCCAACAGCGAGCTCTGATTGGCCAATCAGCCGCCAGAGCAAAATTTTCCAGCAAGCGAGCAAGAATGTAGAAAGTGAGGTGTTGTACTGGCGGGCGAGCGCTTCCACTTTTGCCAGCAAAGCTAACTCTAATTTGACCTCCAAAGCTTGGGGAGTAAATTTAGCTGGCACGTTAATTAATCTATTTTCTAACGGCAACCTTAAACTCGCTAGCGCTGAAAAATTATGCCCAGTCCAGTATTCTTTGCCCTCCGCCGCTTCCTCATCTTCGAGCAATTCATTTTGCCATTCTGAAAATTGAATGTATTGCACAACTTCATCGGTAATTTCTTCGCCGTGAAGGCAGGCGGCATAGCACTGGCTGATTTCTTGAACCAGATTTTTTAGTGTGCGACTATCGGCGCACAGCGCGGGCAAACTAACCAGTAAAATATGCCTTTCCGAGGAAAGTGTAATTAAAGACAAGTGCCAAAGAGGATTGCGATCGAAGTTGAATAAAGCGCTCTTTTCTTGCTGAAAAATATCTTCGAGTTTTGCTTCTTGCTCCTGGGGATTTACTTCACTTAAGTTAACCCACTTCCACGAAACGGAGCTATGTTCGGAGATAACTTGTATAGGAATTTTTAGCCCTGCCTTTCGCTGAAAGCTTGTGCGGATAATTTCGTGGCGATCGCTAACTTTTTCTAAAGCTTGCTTTAGGCGTTCGGTTTGAAGAATTCCCTCGATCAAAATAGCAGACTGAACGCGATATGCAGGGCTGTCTTGCTGCAACAGCCACAGATATTTCTGCTGGGGTGAAATCCGAAATCCATTAATTGTCTGCATTGTTCCTCTTTATCAAAGCACTACTTTATTCTCGTTACCTTTGCCTGGAAGAGATGAGAGGGAATTAAATTCTTGATTCAGGAATCATTTCGCCCATCGCTACAACAATTTTTCTCGCTCCGATAAATGGATTGCGACTGTGAGCGGCCAGCATATTATCGAGCATTAATATGTCTCCTGCTTGCCAGGGAAAACTAACAGCAGCTTGCCTGTACACAGCCTGAATTTCTTCCATTACCGAGTCTTCAATAGGAGTGCCGTCACCGTAATAGACATTGCGGGGGAGGTTCTCTTCTCCAAAAACAGAGAGCAAGGAAGCGCGGGTTGCCGCATCTAAGCAGGAAATGTGGTGCAAGGGAAGTTGGTTAAAAAATACCATCTCTCCTGTTTTTGGGTGCTGGGCAATTGCGGGGCGAATTTTGCGGGTTCTCAAATTATTTCCTGCTTTCCACTCAAATTCCATCCCAGCTTGCCGACAGTATTCCTCAACCACGGATTTGTCTTCTGTTTTGAAAAAATCTTTCCAGCTTACATCCAGTCCGTCTGTGTAGTTACGAACGTACATAATTTGCTTTTGGGCAAATTTTTCTCTGAGTTTCGGGTCTAGCAACTGGTAAATTTTACGGCAGTCAACAATCGGCGTTTCTCCGCCTTGTTGCGCTGGCTGAACGCAGAAAAACCAGATTTTCATCGGCCAGCGGTGCAGGTGCGAACTCTCGCTGTGAAATAAGATAGCTTTATCTGCTGGGTAAGGAGTTGAACCGTAAACTTTTCCGCTAACTCCTTCGCGTGGCAAATCCCCGTACTCCCCAAATAATTCCGAACAAATTGAGAGTGCAAACTGCTCGAATGCGGCAACCACAGGGCCGATGAACCCTCGAAAAAGAATCCCTCCATGCTGTAGCAATTTTGCCTCTATAAATTCGCGGTTATTTTTCGCCCAGTCTGCGAGATCGACATCGGCTACTGCGGGTTTTGCGACTAAAGGAAAGAGTTCGTCGGGGTGCAGGCACTCGGTTTTTATCAATTCGCCTTGCGGCAATGCCACTGGCTTCGGCTTGACGCTTTTGAACTTACTAAAATTGCTTTTTTCACGCTTTAATTCTTGCATGGCTTGTTTCTGCTTCTGGGCTTCTGTGAGAATTTCTAAAGTGTTCAAACGACTGTCAGGCTGCGCCACAATGCTGCCGAGGAGGGTTTCAAAGCGATTTGACATCTGAGCGATCGTCTCCCTGTCAAATAGGTCGGAATTATACTTCCAACTGCCGACAATTCCTGTCTCTGTTTCTGACACAAATAGCGCCAAATCAAATTTAGCCGTACCGCTATCACTTGCAACCGGGATTAAAGTTAAACCCGCCATTTCTAAAGTCGGCATGGGCGCATTTTGCATGACGAATAAAACTTGAAAGAGCGGTGTCTGACTCAGGGTGCGATCGGGACGCAGTTCTTCTACCAGTTTGTCGAAGGGCAAATCTTGGTGAGTGTAAGCTTTTAATGTCACCTCGCGCACGCGATCGAGCAGTTGGCGAAATGTAGGATTGCCGCGCATATCGGTTCGCAACACGAGGATATTAACAAAGAAACCAATTAAAGCTTCTGTCTCAACTTGTGTGCGGTTTGCCAGGTCAGTACCGACTACAATATCTTCTTGATTTGTGTAGCGATAAAGCAGCGTTTGAAGTGCTGCCAACAAGGTCATAAATAAGGTGACATTTTGTTGCCGACTGAGTGCTTTTAGCGCTTCTGAAACTTGCCCTGAAAGCTGGAATTCTTGAATCTCAGCTTCATTGCTAGAAACAGCAGAACGCGGTTGTTTTGCTGGCAATTGCAGCGGGGGCAAAATTTGACCCAACTGCTGCTTCCAGTCAGCAAGTTTTGCTTCGAGAACTTCGCCTTGCAGCCAATTTGTTTGCCAAACAGCATAGTCTGCGTACTGTACAGAAAGTTCGGGTAGGGGAGAAGGTTTGCCACTGCCGAAAGCTTCATAAAGCGCCGCCACTTCCCGCACGAGTACCCCCATCGACCAGCCATCAGCTACGATGTGGTGTACTGTCAGTAACAGCAGGTATTCTGTCTCGTCAAGATGTAACAATGTGACGCGCAGTAACGGCCATTTTGTTAGGTCAAAAGGCTGTCGCGCTTCTTCAGCGGCGAGTCGCATTGCCTCGGCTTCTCGTTCAGCTTGCGATAACTCTCTTAAGTTTACGATCGGCAATGTGAAATTAAAAGATGAAATAATAACCTGAGCGGGTCGTCCTTCCACCGACTTAAAAGTTGTCCGCAATGCTTCGTGTCGCTTGATAATCTCCTGAAAAGTTTGCTCTAGAACCGCTACATTGAGCGCCCCCTTCAAGCGCACGGCTGCTGGGATATTATAGGCAGGATTTCCCGGCTGCAATTGGTCGAGAAACCACAGTCGTTGTTGTGCAAAAGAAAGGGGCAATTCTCCCTGCCTTGACACCCGCTTGATGGGGGGTGCTTTCCGTTTTTGCTCGGCGCGATATTGCAAGAGGCTTTCGGTGACAGTTGCGACGGTAGGCGATTCAAAAAGAGAGCGCAAGGGTACTTCAATTTGAAAAGCTTCTCGCAGGCGAGAAATCGCCTGAGTAGCCAGCAATGAATGACCTCCCAATTCAAAGAAGTTATCGTGAAGTCCCACTCGCTCTAAACCGAGAACTTCGGCCCAAATTTCTGCTATTAATTGCTCGTCGGGAGTTCGAGGCTCGGCAAAATTGCTCTCGAATTCCGCTGTGTTTTTGTTAGGTGCAGGTAGCGATCGCCGATCGATCTTTCCGTTAGGCGTTAAAGGCATTGCTTCCAGCAGCACAAACGCTGACGGCATCATGTACTGCGGCAGTTTTTGTTTCAGGTAACAGCGCAAATCATTAATAAGTTCTGAGTCTTGAGTTTTGAGTTCTGAGTTAGCAACGATATAAGCTACTAAACGCTGGTCGCCCGGATTGTCCTCTCGAACCAGTGCGATCGCTTCTCGCACGGCTGGGTATTGGCTGAGTACCGCTTCAATTTCGCCTAATTCGATGCGAAATCCGCGAACTTTCACCTGGTGGTCGCTGCGCCCCATAAATTCAATGTTTCCATCTGGGAGATAGCGAGCCAAGTCCCCGGTTTTATAGAGGCGTTCTGAAAGAATCAACGATGAAGGATGAAGGATGAATGAAGCATGAATTCCGTCCTCTGCAAAGGGGTTAGGAATAAACTTCTCTGCTGTCAGTTCCGGTCGGTTTAGGTAGCCTCTAGATAAGCCGGCACCGCCGATGTGCAGTTCGCCAAATACGCCAACGGGAACCGGCATTAAATAGCGGTCTAATATGAAAATTTGAGTGTTAGCAATCGGGCGACCGATGGAAACTGATTCATCTTTGCCATCAACCTGATAGAGAGTAGACCAGATAGTGGTTTCTGTAGGGCCGTATAAATTCCACACAGCAGCGCCGCGCAAAAGCAACTGATTTGCTAGTTGTCGCGGTAAAGCTTCTCCCCCGCACAGTATTTTTAATTGATTGTTTCCCTGCCATCCTGCTGCTAAAAGCATTTTCCAACTGGCTGGAGTAGCTTGCATGACTGTCGCGCCAGAATTTGTTAATGTTTCTAAAAGCTTTTCGCCGTTAGATGCCACTTCTCGGCTGGCTACAACAACGCGAGAACCTGTTGTAATAGGCAGGAACAGTTCCAGCGCTGCAATGTCAAAAGATAAGGATGTTACTGCTAGCCAAACATCTCGGTCTGCGATCGCAAGTTGTTGGCGCATAGAACTTAAGAAGTTAACGGCAGAGGCGTGGGAAATTTGCACTCCTTTGGGTTTACCTGTTGAGCCGGAAGTATAGATGACATAGGCTAAATTGGAGGAATTTTGTAAACCCACGACTGGCTCGTCGCAGCTCGATATGCCTTCCCAATCTGCATCCAGAAACACGAGGGAGGCGCTATTTTTTGGCAGGGTTTCTAATAGCTTTTTCTGAGTGAGTAACACAGAAATTTTAGCGTCTTCCAGCATGAATCCCAGGCGCTCTGGTGGATACGCTGGATCGAGGGGAACATAAGCGCCACCGGCTTTGAGAATGCCGAGAAGCCCTACCATCATTTCTAGGGAACGCTCGACATAAATCCCCACCAAAACTTCTCGGTTGACACCGATTTTTTGCAAGTAACTTGCGAGGTTATTTGCTTTTTTGTTCAGTTCCAGGTAAGTCAGATATTCATTTTTAAAGACGACAGCGATCGCATCCGGCGTCCGCTCTGCCTGCGCTTCAAATAATTCGTGTACGCACTGATTTTTCGGAATTTCCGATTGAGTATTGTTCCACTCAAACAGCAGTTGCTGCTGTTCAGGTTTCGTCAACATTGGCAAAGTTGAAATGCGCTGTTCGGGATTAGCAGCTATACTTTCTAGTAAGGTTAGAAAATGTCCGGCTATCCGCCGTGCAGTGCTAGCGTCAAACAAATCTTCGCTATACTCAAGCGTTGCATTAATACCCTCTAATCCTTCCTCCAGGTCAAGCGCTAAATCAAATCTCGCCGTTTTCCGTTCTATTTCCAAACTGCTCAACGTCACTCCTGGCAATTTTATCTGCGGCGTCCGAACATTTCGCAGAGAAAACAATACCTGAAATAGCGGATTATGACTTAAATCTCGTTCGTGGTGTATGATTTCTACCAGTTTCTCGAAGGGCAAATCCTGGTGGTTATACGCGCCGAGAGCTACTTCTCGCACGCGAGCCAGTAACTCTTTAAAAGTCGGGTTGCTCGACAGATTGGTGCGGAAAACTAAGGTGTTAGCAAATAAGCCAATTACTTCCTCGATTTCGCGTCGGTTGCGGTTAGCAATGGGGGAGCCGACTAAAATATCTTCTTGCCCGGTGTAGCGATAGAGCAACGTTTTAAACGCTGCCAGCAGGGTCATAAATAAAGTAGCTTTTTCCCGCTGGCTTAATTGGGCGATTTCCTCTGCGATTGCCTTGGGAATGGTGAATTTATGCACCGCACCTCGGAAGGTTTGTACTGCCGAGCGGGGGCGATCGGTTGGCAAATTTAGTACGGGGAGATTGCCTCCAAGCTGTTTTTTCCAGTAAGCAAGCTGCGTCTCTAAAACTTCTCCCTGCAACCACTGGCGCTGCCAACTTGCAAAGTCTGCGTACTGTACTGACAGTTCGGGAAGGGGAGAGGGTTGGCTAGTGGAAAAGGCTTGATAAAACGTGGCGAGTTCCTGGATGAATATTCCCATTGACCAGGCATCGGAAATGATGTGGTGCGTACTCAATAGCAGCACCCAGTTTGAATCGCTCAAGTGCAGCAATTTGGCACGCAATAAGGGTGCTTGTGACAAATCGAAAGCAAGCTTTGCTTCTGCGGCGATTAACCGTTCTACTTCGCGAGATCGTTCAGTTTCAGGAAGCGATCGCAAATCTATTTCTAAAATTTTCAATTCCAGATTGGAAGCGATCGCCTGAACGGGTTGCCCGTTTATTGTCTTAAAAGCCGTTCGTAAAACTTCATGACGCTTGACAAGTTCGTTGAGACTGCGATCGAGGGCTCTCGCGTCGAGTGTTCCCGTCAAACCCACGCCGGCGAGGATGTGATAGGTAAAGTTGCCTGGAGTTAGTTGCTCAAAAAACCACAACCGCTGTTGAGCAAATGACAGAGGAAAAGTGTTAGACTCTCGACTTTGAGGCAGAATTTTTTCTAGCGAAACGCTTTCTTTTTTCTGGTTTAGTCGCTGCAACAGCAACTCGCGCTTTTCAGGAGAAAGAGCCGCGATGCGTTCGATTAAATCACTCATTTGCTGACTCCTTGCTGGGCGAGAATTTCCTGAATTTGTGCTTCTGACAGTTGATCGAGGTCTGCTAACATTCTCGCTAGCATTTCATTGTCTGTTTGTTCGACTTGCTTTTGCGCGATCGCTACAGCAAAATCGGCGACTGTGGCCGACTCAAATAAACGGTGCAAAGGCAACTCCACCTGAAATGCTTGGCGCACTCTGGAAATTACTTGAGTTGCTAATAGGGAATGCCCTCCTAATTCAAAAAAGTTGTCGTAAATGCCGACTTTTTCAAGTTTGAGAACTTCAGCCCAGATAGCCGCTAAAACTTCCTCGATATTTGTGCGAGGCGCGACAAAGTTTCCTGTCAACTCCGGTCGCATTTCGTCAGGTGCGGGCAGCGCTCGTCGGTCTACTTTTCCGTTAGAAGTTAAAGGAAAACTTTTGAGTATCACAAAAGCAGAAGGCACCATGTACTCCGGCAATTTTGACGTTAAAAAATTGCGAATTTCCTTGTGGGTAGGTGCTTGTTTCTGCTCGGAAATCAAATAAGCCACGAGGCGCTTTTGTGCCATCTCGTCTTCCCGCGCCACAACTACAGCCTGCGCGATATCTGGATGTTGCCCCAGCACCGCCTCAATTTCTCCCAATTCAATGCGGAAACCGCGAATTTTTACTTGGCCGTCAATTCGCCCGATAAATTCGATGTTTCCGTCTGGCAAATAGCGAGCCAAGTCGCCTGTTTTGTACAGTCGCGTCTTTGCTTGCGTATCAAAGGGATTGGGAATAAATTTTTCTGCGGTTAATTCAGGGCGGTTAAGATATCCGCGTGCCAAATTATCACCGCCGATGTACAGTTCACCAGCTACGCCTATCGGCACCGGCTGCAAGTAAGAATCCAAGATATAAATCTGAGTGTTGGCAATCGGAAGACCGAGTGGAACTGTGTCAAAATCGCACCCAATTTTATCAAATTCTACTTGATAAGTCAGGACACCTACAGTTGTTTCTGTTGGCCCGTAGTGATTGAATACTGAGCAACTGGGAGCAAGATTGCGAAGTGTTTTAATTAAGCTCCAATTGGCAGATTCACCTCCTAAAATAAGCCGTTTACCAGGCAAAATTGACTTTGGTTGAGAGGAATTTAAAAGGGCGGCTAGGTGAGAGGGAACTATTTTGAGGCAGTCGATGGGATTGCGGTCGAAATATTCACCCAGTGCCTCTGGATCGGTGGCGCGTTCTTGGGAGATAATATGCAGGCAACCGCCGAAACAAAGGGCGGGGAAAATCACTGTGTTTCCTAAGTCGGCGGCGAAGGTGGAAACGGTAGCAAAACTGGTGGCTGGTAGGTTTAATTTTTCTTGAATGCTGTGCAGGTAATTGAGCAGTTGCCGGTGTTCGATCGCTACTCCTTTGGGAATGCCAGTGGAACCGGAAGTATAGATGACGTAAGCTAAATTGTCTGAAGAGGCGCGATCGGTGTAAGAGGCAGAAGTAGTGGGAATGTCTGTATCGATGCAAACAATATTTGCCTGAGTTTTCGGCAAGCTTTCGATGAGCCGCTGTTGTAGGAGCAAAACCTTCACCTGAGCGTCTTCTAGCATTAGCGCTTTACGCTCTATTGGGGTCGTTGGATCGATCGGTAAATAGGCACCACCGGCTTTGAGTACGCCCAGCATTCCTACGATTGTTTCTAAGGAGCGATCGAGGCAAATGCCAACAACGACCTCTGGTTCAACTCCCAAGTTTTGCAGGTGATGGGCGAGTTGATTGGCGCGATCGTTGAGTTCTCGGTAGGTGATTTTTTGGTCTTCAAAGACGACGGCAATGTTGTCTGGGTTGCGTTCTGCTTGTTCTTCAAAAAGCTGATGAACGCATTTATTTTTCGGATAATCTTTTTGAGTTTGGTTAAAGTCAATGAGAAGTTGCAGCCGATCGCGATCGCTCAGTATGTCTAGCTGACTGATAGCGACTTCTGGATTTTTGACTGTGCTTTCTAAAAGCGCCTGAAAGTGTTCTGACAAACGCTTTATATCTGCCGCAGCAAATAAAGCGGAATCATAGTGAAATTCAGCGCTTATGGAATTGCACAGGCGGAGGCAGGAGAGCTTGAGTTTGAATGGTTCTAGACAGGCATCTTGCCGAACAAGGGAAAATGAAACGCCTGAATTACCATAGTCCTTATGCTCTGCTTGGAAGTCAAAGCAGACGGGCCAAAAGCTGCTGCTTTTTTCGTTTTCTAAGATTTCTTCCCAGCTAAAATATTCTTGCCAGTTGTACATCTCGTTGAGATTAAGCTCAACTTGCTGCCTCGCTTGTGAGAAATTTAACTCGTCTTGCACTGGGCATCGTAGGGGTAAGTATTTGCACAGCAGCCCCAGAGAGTTTTCTAATTCTTCATATTTTCTGCCGTCAATCGCTACGCCGATTATCGGGTTTTGCTCTCTGGTAAGCCGCCAAATGAGAATTTGCCAGCAAGTCAGCAGGAAGGCAGAAATATCGCTTTTGTGCTTTAGGGCGATCGCTTCCAGGCTGTTTAACAAATCACCCTGGATTTCGACCCTTTCTACTTGTGGCTGAAATTCCGCTTCTCCATTCTTCTTTTCCCAAGGAAGCGTTAATAAATCCCAAGATTCAATGTTCAGCTTTCGCCAGTATTCTTGGCCGATTGCCGTTTCTTCTGATTCGAGTAACTCATTTTGCCACTCAGCAATATCGGCATATTGCATTGACTCATCAGAGAACTCTTCCCTGCACGCGCAGGCTGAGTAGGAAAGACTGAGTTCGCGGGTGAAATTTTTCAGGGTGGCACTATCTGCAATTAAGGCAGAGAAGTTCGCTAGCAATAGGTGCTTGTTTTGCGCCAGAGTGGCTAAAGAGATGTGCCAAAGTGAGGCGCGCTCAAAATCAAAAGCAAGCAGACTTAGTTGCTGAAAAAGCGCTTCAATTTTAGATTCTTGTTCTTCGGGAGACAAACCGCTGAGATTGTGTTCCGAGATAGGAACTTCACCAGTGCTGGCGATCGCTTGCAGGGGTAGTGTCATCCCAGACAAGCAGTGAAAGCTAGTCCGCAGGATTTCGTGCCGGTTTACGACATTTTGCAGCGCCTTTTTCAGAATCTTTTTATTAAGGTTTCCTGAAATTAAAATTGCACCTCGAACGCGATAGATCTGTTTAGGATTATTTTGCTGTAACCTCCACAGGTCTCGTTGTTGTGGAGAAAGTCTAAACCCTTCGATTGTTTCGTTTTGCATTTCTCAAGTTCCTTTAATAAGCCTAAATATCTTGACAGCTAAACGCTTCTGCCATACCGACAACAACCTGACGCGAACCCGAAAATGGCGTGCGTCCGTGCGCGGCTAGCATATTATCTAACAGCAAGACATCTCCTTCTTCCCAAGGGAAAACAATCGTTTCTTGCTGGTAGCAGCGACGAATTTCCTCTAATATAAAATCTTCAATGGGCGAGCCCTCGCCGTAATAAGCATTGCGGGGTAAATCTTCCTGCTTAAAAGAAGTTAAAAGCTCTTTGCGAACGACGGGTTCGAGATTGGAAATGTGGAAGAGGTGAGCTTGATTAAACCACACCATTTCCTGCGTTTTTGGGTGCTGGGCGACGGCTTGACATATTTGCCGAGTTCTCAGGCGATCGCCACTTTTCCATTCTAACTCAATTCCCGCTTTTTTGCAATACTCTTCTACCTCAAGTTTGCTATCAGTATTGAAGACATTTTGCCAGGGCAAATCTACGCCACCGCCGTAATTTCGCACATACATAACCTGTTTTTGGGCAAACTTTTCTCTCATCTTTGAATCCAGGCTTTCAAACACTTTGCGGCTGTTAGCAATCGGGGTTTCTCCTCCCTGTTCGGCTTTCTTGACGCAGAAAAAAGCGATTTTCAACGGCCAATTGCGAGAATAAGCCATTTCATTGTGGAGTGGGATGAATTGCTCGGCAGGATACTCGGTGGAAGTGTAGATATTTCCGCTCACCTGACTGCGCGGAGTTGAGCGAAAAGAATATTCCAACAAGTCGCCAGCAAGAGTTTGAATAAACTGCTCGAAACCATTCACCCCGCCGACTTCAAAGCCTCGAAAAAGTATTCCTCCGTGCTTCAATAACTGCGTTTCAATTGATGAGCAATTGTTCTGTGCCCAACCTGCGAGATTTAATCTTTCTACTGTTGGCTGAACAACTAGAGGTAGAAGGTTTTCCGGCTGGAGGTAGGCGGTTTTGACTAATTCCTCTGAGGAGAGGATGACGGCTTTGCGCCTAACTGATCCTAACTTTTGGGAATTGAGATTCTTTGTTTCTGTATTTGTCATAGTTTTTGCTTTTGTGAGGATTCTATCCCTTTTTCCCGAAAAAACCTGAGAGATTGAGCCATCATTTTCAACTTTTCATAACTTTGCGTTTAGCCATTTTTAATTTTTGAATTCCCGAAAGATGAATTTGTTTTTGCTGCTCGATTTGGTGCTGCCTTTCTGCTTCAGCAAGAATTTCTGCCAAGTCGTCGATCCTGATATCTGGCTGGATGACTACCTGGTTGAGGAGGATTTGGAAACCTCTCACGATTCGGGCAATAGTCGCAGCCTCAAATAAGTCTGTTTTGTAGTCAAATAAGCCTTGAATTCCTTCTGAAACCTCCCAGAGAGTGAGGCTTATGTCGTGTCTCGACATACCGACATCGAATTCCAAAATGCTCAATGTCAAACCAGCTAACTCCAGGGGTGGCATGGGCGCATTCTGGAGTACAAACCACACTTGAAACAGCGGGTTATAGCTGAGATTTCGCTCCGGCTGCAATTCCTCTACGAGCTTTTCAAAAGGGACACCGGGGTGAGCGTAAGCTCCTAAAGCTACCTCGCGTGTTCGACCGAGTAGTTCGCGGAAAGTTGGATTACCTGCGGTGTCAATTCGCAGCACTAAAGTATTGACAAAAAATCCAATCAGTTCCTCTAATTCAATGCGGTTGCGATTGGCAATTGGAGAGCCAATAGCGAGGTTGTCTTGCTTTATTTGGCAGGATAGCAAGGATTGAAATGCTGCCAACAACGTCATGAATAGGGTGACATCTTGTTGCTGGGCGAGTGTTTTCAGCCTTTCAGTTAAAGAAGCAGAAATCACAAAAGATTGCTGCGACCCTCGGAAAGTTTGCACGGAAGAGCGCTGCTTATCTGTTGACAGTACAGCTAAACCGTTTCCTAATTGCTGTTTCCAATAAGCCAGTTGTTTTTCTAATTTCTCTCCCTGGAAATGCTGCTGCTGCCAACTGGCGAAGTCGGCATACTGTACGGAAAGTTCAGGCAGCCCAGAGGGTTTGTCAGCGGAAAAAGCTTCATAAAGTGCGGCTACTTCTCGCACCAATACTCCCATAGACCAACCATCAGAAATAATGTGGTGTATCGTCAGCAGCAACACATATTCTGCTGGACTAAGTTGCAGGAGAGTGCCGCGCATTAAGGGCGATCGCGTTAAGTCAAAAGGGCGTTGGGCTTCTTCAAGAGTACGCTGCTCAATTTCAGCTTGCTGCTCTGTTTCGGGTAAATCTTGCAAGTTTACCACCGACAAAGCGAAATCCAAGGAAGGAGAAATCAGTTGAACCGGCTCCCCGTCCACTTCTGCAAAAGCAGTCCGTAAAACTTCGTGACGCCTGACAATTTCATTGAGTGTTTGTTGCAGTGCTGACAAATTCAATTGTCCTTGCAAACGCACAGCAGCAGGAAGGTTGTAAGCAGGGTTTTCGGGAGACAATCGATCGATAAACCACAGCCGTTGCTGGGCAAAAGAAAGGGGAGCAGAATTTTGCTGCGAGCGCCTGGGAATGCGGTTAGATTGCTCAGCCTGTACTGCCTCTTTGCCCAATGCTTTGAGGAGGAGCGCTCGCTTCTGGGGCGAGAGGTTTTTCAGTCGTTCTGAACGATTAGTAGACATCATAATTCACCAGAAAGAATTGGTTTAAAGCCGGAACCCATAAGCGGGAGAAATTAAAAGAAGACTATTCATTACTCCAATCCTCTTCCTTCCAGGTAGAGGTCGCTATCAACTGTCAACTGTCAACTGTCAACTGTCAACTGAATGAACTCCTGGCAGTGGTCGCTGTTTGTGATAGTTAAGGAAAGCTTTGCTGCTATTTTTAGCTGGTCGTTTAAAACAACGTTGATATCTGCTTCAGTGGTGAGGGGGTTGGCAAGGACGACTCGAAAAGCAACAATGGGAATGGTTTTGCCATAACAGGTGTTTTGCAGGGTTGTTCGCGATACGAAGGTGTGACCGGCTCGCCGCTGGGCCTCCTGAAGGCGCTCGTTAAATTGATTGATGAAGTGGCTGTCTGCTTCGGCTAGTTGTTTTTTGGCTGCTTTTTCCCTGAATGTTTCTGGAATGTAGCGGTATAAAAGAATATTAATTTCTGGTTCTAGCAGCAATTCAAAGGCTGGATTTTCCCGAATTAAATTTGCCAAGTGCTGCGTTTTATCGATGCCTCCATCTATCAAAAACTCATAGCCTTGATGGCCGATGATATTCAACGCGGCTTGCAAGTACAAACTCGCACCGGGTCGAGAGCCTTCGAGAGAGCGCTTGCCTAGATCGATGGAGTCTTTTCGCACCGTGTAGGGCGCGTGTTTTTCAATAACTTTGGCGGTTTGGGGATTGCGGAATAAAACCAGACCGATTCCCATTGGCAAATACATTTGTTTGTGTCCATCTATGGTGACGGAATCTGCTAGTTCAATGCCTGCGAATTTGTGCCGGTGACGTTCGGAAAAAAGCACGGGTCCGCCCCAAGCGGCATCGACGTGAAAGTGAGCGTTTGCTTCTTGCGCGATCGCCGCTATTTCTGGAAGCGGATCGATACTTCCCGAATCGGTGCTGCCTCCAATACCGATAATTGCCAGAATGTGCAGATTGCGATCGCGACATTCGGCCACAGTTTGGCGCAGCGCTGCCAAATCCATGCGGTGATTGGAATCGGTGGGAATTTTTAGGAGATTGCGATCGCCAATGCCTAATAAACCGGCAGCCTTTTCAAAAGAATAGTGCATCAAATTGGAGCCGATGATCACCATTCCCTTGTAGCCGTAAAACTCTAAAGCTGCGTACAAGCCTTCTTTTTCAATGCCACTAAAGTTATTTTTTGGCCCTAAAGAAGCGTTGCGAGCGCACCACAGGGCTGTGATATTAGCTAGGGTGCCACCCGTTGTCATGATACCGAGCGTGCTGTCACTTTTTTGAATGTGCTGGTTATAAAAATCCTCAGAAAAATCGTAAATTAATCGGTGCATCATTGCCAAAGTCTGGCGCTCGCAGGGGCTTAAAACTTTGGCAGTTTCCATCTTGACTAAATTTTGATTCATCGCGGTTAACAGCTTCGCGATCGGGCGCACAAAATAGGGAAGTGCGCTCGTCATGTGACCGATATATCGGGGGGAAGATGTGTGAATGGAATGGGCAACGAGGGTTTGGGCCAAATCATCGATATAATTGCCAACATCTGTAGGAAGGGTGGGAATTTTGTTTTCCCTAAACTGCTGAATAATTAACTCTAAGTCAATATCTGTACTAGCGGTTTTTGCGTACAAAAAGTCTTGAACTAGGGCAGAAATTCGCTCCTCCATTGCTTCTTCTGCCAAAAACGACTTTTCTGAAGCACTGAATAGCTCCATTAACTTTTCTTCAAGTGGGGTAACAGAAGCTTTTAATGACTGCATTACCTCTTGAGAATCTTTGGCTTTTACTGTTAGTTTATTCATCCCGCATCAATCCTGTTAAATGGGCTTTTATTATCTCCTATCCCCACCGAGGCATTAAGGAGAAAAGGGCTTTTTGTGCTTTTTTACAAACCAGAACTTTACTCAGTCAGCATCACAGTTTGTGCTGACTCTACCTCACTATTTTCTAAGAGATCGAGCAATTTATCTATCTGGTTAGAATCGGCGTTTTCCAGAATTTCTTCCTCGATTAGTTCAGCTAAATTCTCAATGGTGGGAGCGGCAAAAAAATCGCACAGCGCTAACTCTATCCCAAAGCACGATCGCACTCGCGATATTAACTGTGTTGCCATCAGAGAGTGACCGCCGAGGTCAAAAAAGTTTTGGTTAGTTCCTACTTTTTCTACCCCTAAAAGAGCCGTCCAAATCTCAGCAAGTTTCTCCTCTGTAGGCGTTTGTGGCTCAGTGAAGGCTGTTTCATCAGAAACGTAATCGCACCTTTGAGATAAGGCGAGGCGGTCAATTTTTCCGTTGGGCGTTAATGGCAGCGCATCTAATAGCACAAAAGCTGAAGGCACCATGTAATCGGGCAGTTTGTGCTTCAAGAATGAACGCAATTCGGAAATAAGTTCTGGGTGCGGATTTCTGAACCCAGAGTTAGGAACTAGGTAAGCGACTAGGCGTTGACTGCCTGGTGTATTTTCCTGAAGCAAAACAGCAGCGGTGGAAACAGAAGAATGTTGAGAAAGTGCTGCCTCTATTTCTCCGAGTTCGATGCGGAAACCGCGAATTTTTACTTGGCAATCGCCACGGCCCAGAAATTCTATATTACCATCTGGCAGGTAACAACCGATATCGCCTGTTTTGAACAAAACTTTTTGATGAGAATTACCCAGAAAATCTAATTTTTCTTGTCCAAACGGGTTAGGAATGAATTTCTCCGAGGTTAAGTCGGGGCGGTTTAAGTAGCCCTGTGCCAATCCATCGCCGCCGACGTAAATCTCGCCGGGAATTCCTATGGGAACGGGTTGCAAATTGCGATCGAGCAGATAAATTTGCGTGTTGGCGATCGGGCGACCGATTGGAACTTTCTCGACACAGTGAGTTGCATCGTACCACGTCACGTCCGCAGCTACTTCAGAAGAGCCATAAAGATTGATTAATACCCGCTGGGGCATCTGCTCTCGAAATTGCTGGCAAAGTTCCACCGGCAGAGTTTCTCCGCTGCAAATCCAATATTTTAATTGAGGCAAACGCCTGTCTAAATCAGGGAATGAATCTAAGAGAGCGCGCAACAAAGAAGGAACCAGCACCAGTCGCGTTACATTTTGCTTTGATAAGGTTTGAAGGAATTGGTTAATATCTTTGACGGCTCGATCGGGAATTATCACAGTGGGCAACCCATGCAGCAAAGGAGCAAAGATTTCCCAAACCGAATCGACAAAATTTAAGGACGTTTTTTGACAGCAAATATCTGATTCGATAAAAGGGTAGGGGTTCCAAAAACAGCGATTCACTGTGCCTCGGTGGGTGCCGAGTACGCCTTTGGGAGTGCCTGTGGAGCCGGAAGTGTAGAGGACGTAAGCGAGGTTATCGGCTTCTACTTTAACAGCGGGGTTGCGATCGCTCTGGCGGGAAATTTCCTGCCATTCGGCGTCGATACAGACGACTTTAGCGCTGTGTTCGGGGAGGGTTTCTAGGAGGTTTTTTTGAGTCAAAAGCACCGGAACTTTTGCGTCTGCCAGCATGAAAAATCGGCGATCTTGGGGATAAGCAGGATCGATAGGAACGTAAGCGGCACCGACTTTTAAAATGCCCAAAATGGCCACTAGCATTTCCAGCGATCGCTCTAAGCAAATTCCCACCAAAACTTCGGGTTTTACACCGATAAATTGCAGGTAATGCGCGATTTGGTTGGCTTTGGCATTCAATTCGCGGTAAGTCAATTGTTCATTTTCGCAAATTGCAGCCACTGCATCTGGGGTTCGCTCTGTTTGCGCTGCAAATAATTCGTGAATTGAGGAATTTTTGGGGTAATCCGCTTGGGTGTCGTTCCACTGGACAAGTAATTGCTGGCGTTCGGCGGCGCTCAATAGGGGCAATTCTGACAGTTTCCGCTCAGGATTGGCAGTCATTCCCTCGAGTAAAGTTTGCAGGTGTCCGAGCATCCGCGCGATCGCACTGTCCTCAAAGCAGTTACGATCGAAAATAATTTTCAGCGTCAATTCCGCACCGGGCATCGCCATCACCGTTAGAGGATAATTCGTTGTTTCCAAGGAGCGGATATTCTCTACTTTTAAGTTTTGAATCTTCTCCTGCAAAGAAGCATCCGAAGGATAATTTTCAAAAACGACTAAACTCTCAAATAGAGGTAAACTCCGAGGAACTTCACTCCAGCCCTGCACCTCAACGAGGGGGCTGTACTCATACTGTCGCGCCTCAAATTGTTGCGCTTGGAGTTCTTTCAAGCAGGATAAAATAGAATCCTGTGGGTCAAATTTTACCCGCACTGGCAGAGGATTTACGAACAGCCCCACTACCGATTCAGCACCCATTAACTCTGGCGGTCGCCCGGAGACTACCGTACCAAAAACCACATCTTCCTCGCCGCTGTATCGGCTCAAAAGTAGCGCCCAAGCTGCCTGTACGAGGGTATTTAATGTTAGCTGATGCTGCCGCGCTAAGGATTGCAGTGCGGCGGTGGCTGTTGCAGAAAATATCACCTGCTGTTCGCCACTATTTTCTAAACGGTTTCCCGCGACAATATTGCCGCGGGCGATCGCAGTTGGAGCTGCAAAACCTTTGAGAGTTTGCCGCCAAAATGACTCAGCCGCAGATAAATCTTGCTGGTGCAGCCACGCGATGTAATCCCGATAAGGGCGAGGGCGTTTGAGGTGCAATTCATCGCCCTGGGAGAAGGCTTGATAAAATGCAAAAACTTCCTCAAGAACGATCGCCAGCGACCACCCATCTAAAACTAAGTGGTGGTGGCTCAAAATAAACTGAAAAGTATCTGCTTCTAACTGCGCCAGTGCAATGCGAATTAAGGGAGCTGATGTCAAGTCAAAGCCTTGCTCGCGATCGGCTTTTAGGAACGTTTCTAGCTGCTGTGCTTGTGCAGGAGTGGAGAGCGATCGCCAGTCCATCTGCTGCCAAGATAATGCAGCCTGTTTACGCACCGCTTGCACGGGTTCTTTCAATTTTTCCCACACGAAACAAGTCCGCAATATGGGATGCCGGTCTACAACTTTTTGCCAACTATTTCTAAACGCAGAAACATTGAGCTCGCCGCGCAATAGGCACAGCAGTTGCCCGAAATATACGCCCGATTCTGGCTGGTAAAGCGAATGAAAGAGAATGCCCTGCTGCGCTGGGGAGAGGGGATAAAAATCTTCGATATTGCCTTTGGTCATATTAAAGCTCTGCCAAAATTGCGGTAATGTTGTCTAAATCGTCCTGGCTCCACTGGCTCCACTTAAACTCGGCAAAGTCAGAAGGAGTGGAGCCGCCGGCGTCGGGGGACTGACAGTATTGAATTAGCGATCGCAGCGATTCTATAAAGCCCGTTGCTAAATTTTCAATGCTTTCTCGTCGGTGAATGTTTTCGCTGTACGTCCAATCTAATTGCAGCTTGTTGCTGGTAATAAATCCGTTAATTTCCAGCAGGTAACGCCTATTTCCGCGCGGGCTGCGAATGGGGCCACTAGGCTCGGAGGACAGCATCAACAAAGAAGATTTCGGCAGCACTTGGTCAAACTGTCCGAGATAGTTAAAGCTTACCTCAGCGTGCGGCAATTTGTGCAAATTTTTAGCACTTTCTGGGTTTAAATATCGTTGGACACCGCAGCCAATACCGCGATTTGGCACTGCGCGTAACTGCTCTTTCACTGATTTGATGGCATCCCCTAGATCGGAATGTTTTTCTGAATTTAACAGGACGGGGAAAATTGCTGTAAACCAGCCGATTGTGCGCGACAAATCTACTCCATCAAATATATCTTCGCGCCCGTGACCTTCTAAGTCAAGTAAAAGAGAGTTATTGCCTGTCCAGCGTTCAAATGCTTGAGCTAAAGCAGTTAGCAATACATCATTAATTTGAGTGCGGTAAGCGGCAGGTACTTCTTGCAGGAGCAGTTTTGTTTCTTCAACACTCAAAGCAACGGATACCGTCTTTTCAGATGCAACTAAATTGGCTGCTGTGGGAAAATCTATGGGCAAGCGAGAAGTTGGTTGGTGAGAAAGGGCGAACCAGTAATCGAACTCTGCTTGCAATTCGGGCGATCGCGCCCACTCCTGCAAACGTTCTGCCCACTGCTTAAATGAGGCTGTTTTGGGCGGCAGCGCGACTGTTTCGCCGCGGCTAATCTGCCCATAAGCTGTCTGGAAATCCTCAATTAAAATTCGCCACGAAACCCCATCAACCGCTAAGTGATGAATAACCAATAACAAGCGATTTGGCTGATGTTTGCCCCAGTCAAATAGGGCAGCGCGAAGTAATGGCCCCTCTGACAAATTCAAACTAACTTGCAACTGAGTGGCGGCGGTTTGGAAAGCGGCTTCTCGTTCCTTTGGAGGTAGCGACGACAAATCAATGCAGGTAAACGGAGCAACCTCGTCGGGATTGGCGAGCTCCTGCAGCCAGCCAGATTCTCCTCGCGCAAAACGCAGGCGCAGCGCGTCGTGGTGCTTCAGCAATTCTTGCAAAACTGCCTCAATTAATGCAGGTTCGAGAGGTTGCTGCAACTCTAAAAGCACCGCCTGATTCCAGTGGTGCGGATCGGAGAGATTTTGCTCGAAAAACCAGTGCTGAATCGGTGTCAGAGGAACTTCGCCAGTGATTAATCCCTGTTCCGATTGTTGAATCCCAGTTGTATCGGCGACGGTGGCTAACTGTGCAATAGTTTGGTGCTGAAACAGTTGTTTTGGTGTAAGTCGCAACCCGGCTCGATTGGCTTGAGAAATTACTTGAATGCTGAGGATAGAATCGCCGCCCAATTCAAAGAAATTGTCGTCTATTCCCACTTGTTCTAACCCCAATACTTGCGCCCAAATTTCTGCCAGGATTTTCTCAATAGCCGTGCTTGGCGCGGCGAATGCCTCTTCGAGTTCTGGGCGATCGCGATCCGGTGCAGGTAGTGCCTTGCGATCGACTTTGCCGTTGGGAGTTAGAGGCAGCGATTCCAGCATCACGAACACAGCAGGCACCATGTATTCCGGCAATTTTTCTTTCAGAAAGCAGCGCAGTTCGTGAATCAGTATTGAATGCTTATTTTGTGCTGCTGAGTTAGCAATGATATAAGCTACCAAGCGCTTATCGCCCGGTACATCTTCTCGCACTACAACCACAGCCTGGGCGACATCTGGATGCTGTCCTAGCGCTGCTTCAATTTCTCCTAATTCGATGCGGAAACCGCGCACTTTTACTTGGTGGTCAATTCGTCCCAAGTATTCAATATCGCCGTTTGGCAGATAGCGAGCTAAGTCTCCCGATTTGTACAACCGCGCTTTCAAACTGTCATTAAAGGGGTTTGGAATAAACCGATCGGCCGTTAATTCTGGCTGATTGAGATAGCCCCGCGCGACGCCAGCACCACCAACGTAAATTTCCCCAGGGATGCCGATCGGAACGGGTTGGGAGTTGCGATCGAGCAGGTAAACTTGCAAGTCAGGAATTGGACGGCCAATAAGGCTGGCATTTTTACTTAAATCAGCGGCAGTCAGCGGCCGATAGGTGACGTGGACAGTTGTTTCTGTAATGCCATACATATTGACCAGTTGGGGGTGCCGATCGCCGTGCCGATCGAACCAAGGTTTTAAGCTTTGCAAGTCTAAAGCTTCCCCGCCAAAAATTACTAAGCGCAGGCTTAAATCTTCGTCAATTCCGGCAAATTCTTCTGTCTTTATCAACTGGTAAAATGCCGAAGGAGTTTGGTTGAGAACTGTGACTCGTTCTTTGCATAGCAAGCTGTAAAAATCTTGGGGCGATCGGCTGACTGAATAAGGTACGATCGCGAGTCGCCCGCCGTAGAGTAAAGCGCCCCAAATTTCCCAGACTGAGAAGTCAAAGGCATAAGAGTGAAACAGCGTCCACACATCTTGCTCGTTGAAGTTGTACCGCGACTGGGTAGCAGCAAACAGGCGGACGACGTTTGAGTGAGGAACTAAAACGCCTTTGGGGATGCCAGTGGAGCCAGAAGTGTAGATGATATAGGCGAGATTTTCGGCAGTGGTGCCGCTGGCGGGATTTTCTTTGCTGTTTTGGGAGAAAGCACTTTTATCCCCATCGAGGCAAACGATTTTGGCGCTGCATTTGGGAAGGGTTTGCAACAACTTTTCCTCAGTCAGCAGCACATTTACCTGCGCGTCTTCGAGTATAAAAGCAAGGCGATCGCGCGGGTTGGCTGGATCGAGCGGAACATAAGCGCCCCCAGCTTTGAGAATACCGAGAATGCCGATAATTGTATCGAGCGATCGCTCAACACAAATTCCCACCAATACTTCGGGCTTGACGCCGAGTTTTTGCAGGTAATGCGCGAGTTGATTCGCTCGTTCATTCAGCTCGCGGTAGGTGAGTTTTTGGTCTTCAAATACGACTGCAATCGCATCGGGAATTCGCTCCACCTGCGCTTCAAATAATTGATGAATGCAGCGATCGCTCGAATAATCGGCGCGGGTGTCATTCCACTCTACTAATAACTGATGCCGCTCTTTTTCCCCCAGCAACGGTAGTTCTTCAATCCGCCGATCTGGGTTGGCAGCTATGCCCTCCAGCAACGCGAGAAAATGCCCCGCCATCCGCCTAATAGTGACCGCATCAAATAAATCCGTACTGTATTCAAGCTGACCGCTAATTTCTTCCTGCTTTTCTTCTAAATACAGCGTTAAGTCAACTTTTGCTGTCTGATTCTCAACATCTAAAAGAGTGAGATTGAGTCCGGCTATTGATTCCGCAGCAACAGGTGGAGTTTGCAAAACAAAAGCAACTTGGAACAGTGGATTGTAGCTCAAATTTCTATCGGGTTGCAACTCTTCAACCAGTTTCTCAAACGGCAAATCCTGGTGAGCGTAAGCTTCTAAACTCACCTCCCGAATGCGATCGAGCAACTCCCGAAAAGTGGGAGCGCCTGACAAATCAGTTCGCAATACCAAAGTATTGACAAAAAACCCGATTAGCCCTTGAATTTCCGCTCGGTTGCGGTTGGCGATGGGAGAGCCAACGGGGATATCTGCCTGTCCTGTATAGCGATAGAGCAACGTTTTAAAGGCTGCTAGCAGCATCATAAACAGGGTGACATTTTCCTGGCGGCTGAGCTTTTTGAGGGCTGACCTTAGCGTTTTCGGGATGAGAAATGATTCTTTCCCGCCCCGATAGGTTTGCACCGGGGGACGGGGGCGATCGGCTGGCAATTCCAGCAAGGGGGGAGCGCCACTAAGCTGCTTTTTCCAGTAGTTAAGTTGAGTTTGCAAGCGTGAAGCGAAGCTATCCCGCAGGGAATCGCCCGCAAGCCATTCCCGCTGCCAAATAGCAAAATCGGCGTACTGTATGGAAAGTTCGGGAAGTGGGGATGGTTTGCCAATCGAAAACGCTTCGTAAAGTGCTGCTAGTTCTTGCAGAAAGACTCCGATTGACCAGCCATCAAAAATAATGTGATGCAGCGTCAACAGCAAGACATATTCCTCAGCATCTAACTGTAGCAAACTAGCTCGCAACAGCGGCCCTTTGGTTAAATCAAAAGGTTTATTAGCTTCTGCTGCAGCCAGTTGTTTTACTTTTTCTTCTCGCTCACTTTCCGACAATTTTTGCAAGTCTAAAACTTGCAGCCCGAAATTAAATTGTTGACGAACTACCTGCACGGGTTGACCGTCTACAGTGGCAAATGTCGTCCGCAAAGCTTCGTGACGGCGCACAATTTCCTTGAAACTTCGTTCTAGCACTACTACATTTAGCCTGCCTTTTAGTAACACAGCCGCCGGAAGGTTGTAAAAAGGGTTTCCCGGTTCCAATTGATCGATAAACCACAGTCTTTGCTGGGCAAAAGAGGTGGGAAATGCAAATACTTCTTCTTCGGAAGCATTCGCCAAGTCGCGAGTATCTGTTGGAGGTTTTTCGGAAAAATGCACCGTCATTGGATTAGTAACTGGTAATTGGTAATTGGGATTGCCGCCGATATTTGGGGATTGGTTATGAGTTATGGGCTGCAATCCCATGACTCATAACTGATTTGTGCTTAGCGCAAAGAGGACAATTTCATGCGGTACGCCGATCGCGAAACAGGCGCGATCGCGGGTTCTTCAACTGTCGCGTTTTTACTTTTTGCTTCAGCAATCTTTTCTGCAAGTACGGCTAGCGATCGCCCTGCAAAAATATCGCACAAAGGCAATTCTAGCTGACAATCTTCTCGTACCTTTGCAGCTAATTGAATTGCCAGCAGCGAATTTCCTCCTAGTTCAAAAAAGTTATCGGTAATGCTTAACTCTTCAATGCCGAGAACCACACAACAAATTCTCGCTAACATTGCCTCAATAGGAGTGCGCGGTGCGACAAAAATCTTTGTTTCTGGAATTGCGGCATCCGGTTTGGGTAGAGCCTTGCGGTTAACTTTGCCGTTCGCCGAAAGCGGCAGCGCGTCCAGAATTATAAATGCAGAAGGCACCATATAATCCGGCAGCTTTTCACTCAAAAATTGGCGCAATTCTTCAACCGCAGGGGCAGCATTTTGTTGTGGAACTATATATGCTACTAAGCGTTTTTGACTGTGATTTTCTCCGAATGCGGTGACAATTGATGCTTTGACTGCTGGGTGCTCGTTCAAAGCAGCTTCAATTTCTCCTGCTTCGATGCGGAATCCTCGAATTTTAAGGCGGAAATCTTCTCGCCCTAAAAATTCGATATTGCCGTCAGGGAGGAAGCGCCCTAAATCTCCCGTTCGGTAGAGGCGATCGCCCGTGACGGGGTGAGTGAGGAAGCTGGCGCGAGTTTTTTCTTCATTCCGCCAGTATCCTTTTGTCAGTCCAACCCCCGCGCAGCACATTTCCCCTGGCACCCAGACGGGGCAGTCTTCGAGCCTTTCATTCAAAATGTAGTAGCGGGTGTTCGCGATCGGCGATCCGTAGGGAATGCTTTTCCAAGAAGAATCAACAGTTTCTACCGGATACCAGATGTTCCAGAGAGTGGTTTCGGTTGGCCCGCCAACGCTGACAACGCGACATTCTTTGACGATCGCCCTTAACCTCTGGGGGAGCGTTATCGGTATCCAATCTCCGCCGAGAAACGCCCAGCGCAAGCACTCTGGCAACACCTCAGAACGTCCGGCAGCGTAATCGAGCAGCATTTCCATCATCGGCGGAACCGAGTTCCAAATGGTGACGCGCTCTTTTACCATCAATTGCGCCCAGTGAGCGGGGTCTAGCCGTTGTGCGGCATCGGGAATGACGATCGCGCCCCCGGCCGCTAGGATGCCGAAGATATCGTAAACCGACATATCGTGGTGCAGTGCGGTGACTGCGATCGCGCGATCGCACTCGGCCACATTAAACACTTGGTTGGTCTGAGCGATCGCATTGACTGCACCGCGGTGCGCGATCGCCACGCCTTTCGGCAAGCCAGTTGAGCCGGAAGTATAAATCACATAAGCTAAATCTTCCGGTTCCTGCACCGACTCCAAAGCTTCGCTGCTTTCGGCAGCCAATTCGTCGGTATCGAGACAAATTCGCCGCACATTTTCCGGCCATTCCAAGCGCTGATTTAATTGAGAATGCGTCAAAACAATCTCAACTTCGCCATTTTCCAGCAAATACCGCAGCCGCTCTTTTGGTAGGGCCGCATCTACGGGCAAATAAGCTGCCCCGGATGCGAGAATGCCCAGCACAGCGACGATTTGCTCCCATCCTTTTTCCATGACGACGGCAACCAACTGGTTAGGGCGAGCTCCCAGCTTCCGCAATCGGTGAGCGACTTGATTCGATCGCAGATAGAGTTCCTCGTAGGTGAGGGTGCGATCGCGCGTAATGATGGCGGGTTCGTGCGATCGCGACGCGGCTTTCTCAGCAAACAATTCGTGCAGCAATACATCGGGAATGGGTGCCTCAATGCTGTTAGTAAGGGCTTGCTGAAACTGCACCCTTTTCTGCCAAGTTTCCTCTTCATTGGCGAGGCGTTGCAACAGGCGACAGTAGGCCTCAAACATATCGCCAATCATCCCTGGCGGGAAGAGTTCTTCCACCGCATCCCAGCTAAAAGAAAGCCCGTCTGCAGTTTCGGTAAATTGCGCGTCGATCCAAACTTGCGGCGTTTGACCGATAATATGAACCAGTTCTCCCAATTCTTGAATGAGAGAAAAGATAGAAGTATCTTCCCCTGGCGCGTTTTGCGGATCGATCGTAAACACAACTGGCATCAGCGCAGCGGTTGTACCTTGCGCTTGAGCGAGTTCTCGCAAAACGCGCACGCCGCTGACGTACTGGTGCTCTAAATCTTGCCAAAGTTGTTCTTGCAGTCGCTTGGCTCGTACTTCAAAACTTTCTGGCTTTGAATTGTCTATTTCTAGCAGAGTAAATGAGGCAAATTCTCCGATAATTTCCTCAACTTGAGGATGGAGGGGAAGGCGATTAAAGCGAGGCACGTTGAGGGTAAACCGAGGCGTTTTGCTCCACAGGGAAAGAACTTCGGCATAGGCGGCGAGCAATAAACCCGTAGGAGTGAGGCTGGCGCGAGCTGTGCGCGTTTTGAGGCGCTGCCAGGTTGGCAAGTCTAGGCGATCGCTCCAGCGTTTAAATCGCGGCTGCGTTAAGGAATTCGGCTGTTTGGCTAGGGGCAATTCCGGCGCTGGTGGCAGGGTTTTGAGGCGATTGCGCCAGTAATCTAAGGATTGCTGGTAAAATGGGGAGTTTTCTAAGGCGATCGCAGCTAATACGCAATCGCGGAAAGACAGTTGCAAGGGCGCGATCGCACTATTGGGATTGCGGTAAAACTGCACCAAATCGCCAAACAAAATTTGAAAACTCCAGCCGTCTATGCACAAGGCGTCAATGCTGATGTGGAGCCGGATGCGGCGATCGCTTATTTGCGAAGCGCAAATCTCGAACAGCGGCCAGCGATCTAGCGGCAGCACTTGGTGAGAAAGGCGATCGCGAATTGCTTCGAGTTTTTCACCCGCAACCTCTGAACCGAGCGATCGCAAATCCAAAACCTCAATTTTATAAGCGGGTACGTTTTCCAGAATTTGCTGCTGTCCGTTCGGCAGTACGATCGCCCGCAGCATATCGTGACGCTCTACAACTCGCTGCCACGCGAGGCTAAACCGCTCTAAATCTAACTCGTCGCTCTCAATTTCTACATAGCCGTGAATGGCAACATTGCCCATTTCAAAAAAGCTATTTCTCCCGATCCAGTACGCCTGCTGCATTTCATTGAGCGGAAATGGTTGGTAGCGATTTTGAGGATCGGGGGCGATCGCGGGCAGTGAAATCAGGGGTTCGGGCGACTGCTGGCTCTTAGCTTGTGCGATCGCAACTGCCAGACTGGCGACAGTAGGGGATTGAAACAAGCAGCGCAATGATAGCTCGACTTGAAAGCGATCGCGCACCTTGGCAATCAGTTGAGTTGCCAGCAAAGAGTGACCTCCCAACTCGAAGAAATTGTCATTGATTCCCACCTGTTTTAAACCCAGAACCTCCGCCCAAATCTCCGCTAATACTTGTTCTTCTAAAGTTTCAGGAGCAATAAAATCGGCGTCTGACTTGTTGGTTTCCGGTGCGGGAAGTGCCTTAAAATCTACCTTGCCGTTTGGCGTTAATGGCATCGCTTCTAAAAACATGAAACTGGCAGGCACCATATAATCGGGCAGTTGTTCCCGGAGGAAAGAACGCAGATTTTTAATCAATGCCGAGTGCGTAGGGGCGGTGCCCCCGTGCCCGCCCGCAACTGCTGAATTTAAAACGAGGTAAGCAATTAAGCGCTTTTCGCCTGAATCTTCCTCACGCGCGAGAATGACTGCTTCTTGCACGTCTGGATGTTGGCTGAGTGCGGATTCAATTTCTCCTAACTCAATGCGGAAACCGCGAATTTTCACTTGGCGATCTGTGCGATCGAGAAATTCTAAGTTGCCGTCGGGAAGATACCGGACTAAATCGCCTGTTTTGTAAAGGCGATCGCCTTGTTTGCTGCTAAAAATATCGGGAATAAATTTTTCTCGATTCAGATCCGAACGGTTGATATATCCTCTCGCAACCCCCGCACCTCCGATATATAGTTCGCCGGGAATTCCGATGGGAACGGGTTGCAAATTAGCATCGAGTACATAGGTGCGGGCATTTGGAATTGGGCGTCCAATTGGTAGCGATTTTGGGGAGTTTTTAACCGCAGAGGGCGCAGAGGGCGCAGAGGGGAGAGAAGAGGAGGAGGAAGAGGGGAGAGTGTCGCACCACGTGGCGACAATGGTTGTTTCTGTGGGGCCGTAAGTATTGACTAGCCGGACTTTTTCTGATACGCATTTTTGCCACTGATTCAGGGATGCTGAAAGTGCGGTTTCTCCGCCAATAATTGTCAAGCGCACTGACGGGGGAAATTCGGATTTTTCGGCGCTGAGTCTGGCTGTTAATTCGCGCCAGTAAGCTGTCGGCAAATCCAATACGGTGATTTGCCATTCCCGGCATTTTTGCAGGAAGGAAGAAATGCTGTCTAACATGGAATTTCCGCGCAGTACCAAAGTGGCACCTCGCGTTAAACAGGGATAGATTTCTTCGGCGCTGGCGTCGAAGCTGAGGGAAGCAAATTGGAGAATGCGATCGCCTGGTTCGATGCCATATTCTACACTTGCAGCCTGTGTATAATTTGCCAAAGATTGATGCTGCACCATCACTCCTTTTGGCTGGCCGGTAGACCCCGATGTATAGATGATATAAGCGAGGTTTTCTGGCGAAACGGCGCTATCAGGATTTGACTGATTTTGTTGATAAATTATCTCCCATTCTGCATCCAAGCAAATCGCGGAAATATTGGGGACTAGCAAGTCGGCGGCTAATTTTGCTTGCGTTAACAATACGCGAACTCCAGCGTCTTCTAACATGAAATTAAGACGTTCTTTGGCATAGTTCGGATCGAGGGGCAAATAAGCGCCGCCTGCTTTTAATACGCCTAAAATTCCGACGATCGCATCGAGCGATCGCTCCATATAAACGCCGACTATCGCATCGGGTTTTACGCCGAAGGAGTGCAAGTAATGGGCAAGTTGATTCCCGCGATTATTTAATTCTTGGTAGGTCAAACTTTGGCATTCAAATCGCACCGCAACCGCATCAGGCGTTTTCGCAGCCTGCGCTTCAAACAAACGGTGAACGCACTCATTTTGGGAGTAATTTACCCCAGTATTATTCCACTCAAATAGAAGTTGTTGGCGTTCTGTTTCTGCAAGCAGCGGTAAATCTGATAGACGCGCGGAGGGATTCGCAACGATGCCTTCTAATAAGTTCTGAAAGTGCCTCGCCATTCGCGCGATCGTAGCCGCTTCAAATAAGTCTAGGCTGTACTCAAACCAGCCTCTAATAGCTGTTGCTGTTGCTTCTAATTCCAGGGTTAAATCGAAATTTGCTGTGCCGCTGTGAATCTGTTGGCAGTTCAAGCTTAAATCCGGCAATTCTAAGGCGAATTCAGAGGCATTTTGAAAGGCAAACATCACCTGAAATAACGGCGAGTGACTTAAATCTCGATTCGGCTGCAATTCTTCTACCAACTTCTCAAACGGTACATCTTGATGCGCGTAAGCACCTAATGCAACCTCTCGCACTCGATTCAGCAACTCTCGAAAAGTTGGATTTCCATTTAAGTCAGTTCGCAGGACTAAAGTATTGACAAAAAATCCAATTAATGATTCGGTTTCGCTGCTGTTGCGGCTGGCAATTGGTGAACCGACGAGGATATCTTCTTGCCCCGTGTAGCGGTAAAGCAGTGTTTTGAATGCTGCCAGCAATGTCATAAAGAAAGTAGTTTTTTCGCGGCGACTCAATTGCCTGATTGCCTCGGTTAAGTGCTCTGGCAATTCAAATAATTGCCTACCTCCCTTGTAACTTTGAACGGCGGGACGAGAAAAGTCTGTTGGTAAATTTAGAACCGCTGCGCTGCCACTTAACTGCTGCTTCCAGTAAGTAAGTTGAGTTTCTAATATTTCTCCCTGCATTTGTTGGCGCTGACAAGTTGCAAAGTCTGCATACTGAATTGGCAGCGGTGGAAGTGAAGCTAAATTTTTATTAGACAATCCTTCATAAAATGCAGCTAGTTCTCGTAAAAATATGCCCAATGACCAGCCATCAAAAATGATATGGTGGGCGGATAAAAGCAGAGTATGTTCTGTTTGCGATAGGCGCAGGAGTTGGGCACGGAGCAGATGTGGTTGAGTTAAATCAAAGGGCAATTTTGCTGCTTCAGCAGACAGTTTTTGCGCTGCTTTCTCGCGTTCCTCCGGGGAGCGATCGCTCAAATCAATCAGCGGTAATGGGAAACTTTTCGCCTCAAAAATAACTTGTATCTGTTCTTTCTCAGCACCCGCAAACGCAGTTCTTAAAATCTCGTGCCGATCGATAATTTTCTCAATACTTTGTCTGAGTGCTTCTGCATTGAGTTGTCCTGTAATCCGAACCGCACCGCAGAGGTTATAGAAGGGGTTTCCGGGTTCCAATTGGTCGAAGAACCACAAGCGCTCTTGGGCAAAAGACAGGGGAAGATGCTGTGAGCGAGAAACTGGCCCAATGACTACTGCTTTGGTATTTCCTGTCAGTTGCTCTAAAATTTGCACTGCCAGTTGAGCAATGCTCCGATCCTCAAACAAATCGGCAACCGATACAGTAACGCCCAAGTCGCTCTCTATCTGATTTTTTAACTCAAAAATTCTTAAAGAATCTAGTCCAAAGCTACTGAGAGGTCGATCGATAATATCTTGTGTTTTCCCGCTGCCACTGAAGTGGATTGAAGATTCCTCTTCAGTCGGCTTTAGCCGACTTTGGCTATTAGCCGGGGAATTCATTCCCCGGCGGTTTACCTGCTGCCAAAGGTAAGCCTCAAGCAGCGGCTGCCGTTCTTCTAACTCTGCTGTCAGCAGAATTTCTCGCGTGAGTTGATTGTCGATTTCCACCGAATCAGCTAACTCTAAAACGCTACTGGCGACAACTTCCAAATTGTCAGCTATAAAGTCAGCATAGGCGGCGCGACGTTGAATTTTACCGCTAGTGGTTTTCGGAATGCTTCCGGGCTTAATCAGCACTACTCCATAAACTTGCACTTCATATTCTTGAGCAATGCTGGAGCGGATGGCGCTGATAATTTCCTCGGCATTATCCGGCGCTTTGCGAGATTGTAATTCTGGCACGATAACGAGCTGTTCTTCGCCTGCGACTTCCACCGAGAATGCCGCGATCGCCCCCTGGCGCAAACTGGGATGGCTGCGTTCTACTGTTCTTTCTATATCTTGGGGGTAAAGATTGCGACCTCGGATGATAATCAAATCTTTGAGTCGCCCTGTAATAAACAGTTCTCCGTCTCGTAAAAAGCCTAAATCTCCTGTTCGTAAAAATGGCCCTTCGCTGGTATCTGAAAGATATGCTTGAAAGGTTTTTTCTGTCTCTTCTGGGCGATTCCAATAGCCTCGCGCAACTGTTTCGCCAGCTACCCAAATTTCTCCGACTTCCTGCGGCTGGCATTGCGTCAGAGATTCGGGATTGACGATCGCAACTTTAGTGCCAAATTCAGGGAAACCGCAGCCGACTAAAGTTCTCGCGTCCCCCTCGCCTTCGCCAACTTCTACAATGTGATTATTTTCCAGCGCCCCAGCGTCAACAGGTAAGAAAGTCGGTGTTTCCCCGCTGCGAACCGTGGCAATTTTTAGCGTAGTTTCTGCCATTCCGTAAGCAGGACAAAAGGCATCCGCGTGAAAACCGCAGGGTTCAAAAGCTTGGGTAAATCTCTCTAGGGTTTCTTTGTGGATGGGTTCTGCGCCGTTATAGGCCACGCGCCAACTACTCAAGTCGAGCATTTTTTGGCCATCGCCCAAGATTTTGCTGCTTTTGCTGGCGCACAAGTCGTAAGCAAAATTTGGCCCGCCGCTGTGGGTAGCTTTGTAGCGCGAAATCGCTTCCAACCAGCACATCGGGTTCTGAATAAACGCCGCTGGCGGCATGGAGTAAGAGGGAATTCCCAGATACAAAGGTTTGAGCAATCCGTCAATTAACCCCATGTCGTGAAAGGGGGGAAGCCACGTTACCGCAACGCTTTCGGAATCGTGCTCAAAGCCTCGGTGAATGTATTCGATGTTGTACAAAACGTTGGCGTGGCTCACCATTACGCCTTTGGGGGTGGAGGTTGAGCCGGAAGTGTACTGCAGGTAAGCCACGGAGTCGGGATGGATGGGTGGCTGCTGCCACTTTTCGCCGTCATCGGCAAGCGCCTCTGCTGTCAGCCAGTGCAGCCGTTTGAGTTCCGGCGCTTGCTCGCATAGCTGCTCTAAATTTTCCAGGTGTCGCGCGGGAGCGATCGCAACTGTTGCTCCTGCGTCTTTGGCGATCGCACTAATTTTCGCTAAATTCCGTTTCAGCTTCGGCGGATAGAGGGGAACTGCGATAACTTTGGCGTACAAGCATCCAAAAAAGGCGGCGAGATAGTCCAATCCGGGTGGGAAAAGCAGTAAGGCTCGTTCGCCAGTGACTCCCAATGTTTGAAGTCGCGCGGCGTGCGATCGGGCGATCGCATCTAACTCTCGATAAGTCAAACTCGCGGTTTCAGTTTTTCCGTCTAACAGAAATGTATATTTCTGCTCTGGTTGGTGTAATGCTCTGTTTTTTAGAAGTTCTACTAAATTGGTACAACTTTCGGTGAGTTGGTTTCCCTTAATGTTTGCGTCACTCATCGATTCTTTTTACCTATAAATCTTGTTTGCAGTACGCCAACCAGTTCCGCCAAATTCTTTCCACATAGACGTTCTGTGGACAGTTTTCGGGCGTTACGAGTCTCCCATCAGCGTGTTTGAGTCTTCAATCCGGGTATTAGCGCTTGTTTTCACGTTTTGTTGTCGATCGCGCTGTTCGGCAATGGCTCCGGGGCGATTTCAGTCCGCGCCAGCTTCGATATCAGCTTCAGGGGCTTTACGGCTATCGACTTTAAGCATAGTAGGCTAGATGATATTTATTGTCAAGAGTAGTTGAGATAATTTATTGACTCCTATCATTGCCTATATGACAATCTTTTCTAACTTTTGCCATAGCATTTTAGGCGATCGTTTGTCTAGCCCTCACAATAAACCATAATAGGCAAGTGGTGTACAAGCAGACCGAGGGGTCACACCCCCTATATTAAAATGCAACAAGTTTTCATTAGTTAACTCTTGACAGATGCAAGTGCTCTGTTATCTAATTAAGGCACTTTCTCATTAAGCGTCGAGCGACTACTTCCTTTAACCGAGGAAGGTGCCAACCGTGGGCGATCGTCCAGAGCGCCACCGGACTGAGGAGTTCGCCCTCACGCGCCTGCTGTATTCCCAGACAAATGCCACTAGCGACGGGAGAATCGGATCGAACTGCGCCCGACAACTGGGCCGGATCTTCCGCAGGTCAGTTTCAGGAGCCAGAGAAGAGCAGCAACGCTGCCACAAATCATGTTGTGCAAGCAACGCAAACCACATATCCGAAGTTCCATTAATTGTTGATTTAAGAGTAATGAACAGATCGCAGAAATTATTAAGTAGCCTTGGGCTGGCAGGAGTCGTGTCGGCGGTAGTCGCTCAGTCGGCGTGCGCTTCCAACATCGCGCAAGTGACGGCAGTTCGCCTCAACCCCACCTCAGAAGGCATTGAAATCATCCTAGACACTGAAGATGGAAGACCCCTGCAAGTCTTCACCACCACCTTTGGCGAAACTTTACAAATTGATGCCATCACCGCTCAACTGCGACTACCGGGGGGAAATGAGTTTCGTCAAGACAAACCGGCTGCCGGAATTGCTTCTGTCACCGTTACTCCTTTAGATAACAACAGCATCCGAATCAGAGTCATTGGCGAGAGGGGTCAACCAGTGGCACGGGTGATTCCTAACGCTGCGGGTCTGATTCTCAGCTTAAAACCCACCTCGGAGATGACGGCTCGCCCGCCTGCACCGGCTCCTACAACACAGCGGCCGGGGACACCCGCAGCACCCTTGCCATCGACAGGGCAGCAGGTAGAGATACCCGCAGAACCTTTGCCACCGACAGCGCAGCCGCCAGGGACGCCCGGAGCACCCTTACCACCTACAGCGCAGCCGCCAGGAACGCCCGGAGAACCCTTACCGCCGACAGCGCAGCCGCCAGGGACGCCCGGAGAACCCTTACCGCCTACAGCGCAGCCACCTGGGACGCCCGGAGAACCCTTACCGCCGACAGCGCAGCCACCTGGCACGCCACAGGTGGGGAGATCCCCGATTGAAATCGTCGTCACTGCAACACGAACCTCACAAAGAGTGACGAACGTGCCACGCTCTATAACGGTGGTAGACTCAGAAGAAATTCAGCGGGACACAGGGCCATCGAGAAATGTCGGGGAAGCTCTGGCAAATCAGGTTCCCGGTTTCGCGCCCCCGACTCAAACTACTACCACTTATGGACAAACTTTGCGGGGTCGCGACGTTTCCGTTCTGATTGACGGCGTGCCACAAACGACCAATCTTCAATCTTTTGGCAGAGAATTCAGAAACATCGATCCCAGCGCGATCGAGCGTGTTGAAGTAGTGCGGGGGTCTACCGCAATCTACGGCGCTCAGGCTACAGGTGGCGTGATTAATATTATTACTCGTCGCCCAACTGAGGAAAGGCTAACTGCTGTTACTGAAGTGGGCGTCAGTAGCCCTTTAACAAACACAAGAGATGCTTTAGGCTTTAACGCTCAGCAGACGATTTCTGGCCGAAGTGGCAATTTCGATATGACCGGCACTGTCTCGCTCTCTAGAAGTGGAGCTTTTTACGATGCCAAAGGCGATCGCATTCCCTTGTTTGAAATCGGCGGAGATAGCAGCACGCTCTTCAACGTGATGGGCAAAGTCGGGGTAGATTTGGACACCAACCAGCGGCTGCAACTAACGGTCAATCACTATCGCGAAACCCAAGATCCCAATGTAATTTCAGACTCTAGTGTTGACGACCAGGAAGGACGGCAAAAAGCCCGCGCCATCCGAACCGGAGATTTGGATATTGACGGGGAAACACCGGGAAATAAAAGTACACAGCTCAACCTAAGTTACACCAACCAAAACCTTTTTGGCAGCAGCCTTCAAAGTCAAATCTACTATCGAACGAATTCCAATGTAGGTGTTCCTTTAGATTACCGCACGTCCGAGTTCTTTGGGCCGTTTGTCGGTGTTACTCGTTCGCGAGCCGAGAACGAACAGATAGGAGGTAGACTGGCGATCACCACTCCTTTATCCCGTGCCGAAAATCTTCGATTAACTTGGGGTTCTGACTATATTACTGAAGATAGCAGACAGCGTTTCGACCTGTACGACCCGGAGAGATTTGACGCAAGTGGCCGCCGGGTTTACCGGAAAATCTCCGAGCGTCCTTTCGTCCCTCCTTACACTTTCAACAGCCTTGGCTTTTTCGGTCAAATGGAATGGAATATTGACGATATCGTCATTTTAAGTGGTGGGATACGTCACGAACGCCTCGGGTTAAACGTCAATGATTATACGACTTTTAATGAGCGCCAGATCGAAGGAGGCGATCGCAAATTTAACGCCACCCTATTTAATACAGGGGCTGTCTATAAAATTAATGACACCTTCAACATATTTGGCAACTTTTCTCAAGGTTTCTCAGTTCCAGATTTCGGCCGCATCCTCCGCCAACCCCCCGAGGATTTTGTCGGAATTGAATCTTCGTTAGAAGTAACTCAACCGCAAAAAGTCAACAGCTACGAAATTGGCATTCGAGGAGGGTGGCAATCCGTGCAAATGTCGCTTGCCGCTTTTTACAATACCTCGGATCTAGGAGTCCGTTTTGAACCAGTTGGCAACACAGGCCGCCTGGAACTACAGCGCGCCCCAGAACGCATTTACGGCTTAGAAGGAACTGTGGATTGGCAACCTGGACGAACCTGGTCGATCGGCGGGACTGCTACTTATATTCAAGGCAAATATGAGGAGGAAAACCGTTACATCGCCCTCGATAGCAGCCGAATTCCACCGCTCAAGCTAACAGCTTATGTTCAAAACGAAACTTTGCCGGGATGGAACAATCGGTTACAGTTATTATATTCTGGAAATCGCGATCAAGCCTTCAAAGACGGCTCGGATGGCGGCCCGATTAGCAGCTATCTCACACTGGATTACGTCAGCGCGGTTAAAATTGGATCGGGGCTGCTACAAGTCAAAGTCGAGAATTTATTGAATAATCAATATTTTCCCGTGATCTCCCAATACTCCGCTGGATTTGGATTGGACAGCTCTAATTATGCAGGGAGAGGTTTGACTCTCAGTGTTAATTACCGCCTTAACTGGTAATTACAGCAGATTGCAGGTTTATGAGGTAGATTCAATATCCCCGTAGGGACACTCCAAGAACCCATTGGTGTCAATTTAAGCTGTTAGTCTGCTAGTCCTCGCGCCCACCGGCTAGTCCGCCAGGGGTTTCAACCCCTGTCTAATAGCTAAAGTCCTATTGCATAGGACTAATGAGTTGAGAAGTGTTTTTCTCAGTCCTCATAGCGAGGAATTTAGCTTTGAGACAGGGAATTCATTCCCTGTCGGATTATCGGTTTTACCTTAATGAGAACAGTTAACGGCTTTGAGAAAAATTTCGAGATGAAGTTCCGCAAACTCGCATTCAAACTGCACTTGTATTTGGGGTTGGTGGTAGGAATATTTCTAGCAGTAATTGCTTTAACGGGCAGCTTGCTGGTTTTCAGTCCCGAAATCGAGCGGTTCTTCAATCCCCAACTCCTGCAAGTAATTCCTCAAGCCGAACGGATACCGCTGGAAAATGTCCTGCAAATTGTCGAAAAAGCTTATCCCAAAAATCAAGCTCTTAGTATCTTGCTGCCCCGATCGGCGAAGGATATTTGCCAAGTTTCAATGCTGTCAAAGAGTGAGGAAATAGTTAGCGTTTATGTCAATCCTTACAGTGGAAAAATTACGGGTGGACGCCTTTGGAAAGAAACTTTTACAGGTTTTATTTTTACGTTACACGCGGAATTAGCGGGAGGAGAATTCGGTCATCTTGTGGTCGGTATTTGCGGTCTAGTAATGCTAGGACTAACTTTTAGTGGCTTGGTATTGTGGACGGGTTGGCGCAATTTGGCTCGCGGATTTTCTATTAATTGGAAAGCTCACTGGCAGCGGACTGTATTTGATTTACATAACGTTTCGGGCATTGTATCGGTTGCTTTTCTCATACTCATCTCTGCTACAGGGACAGCGATAATTTTTTACGCCCCGGTTGAATCGACTCTGTATTGGCTAACCAATGAAAAGCCACAGCCAGCATTGACTTCTCATCCCCACTCTAGCAGTTCGATGCAAAACCTTGACGAAATCTTACACCAAGTTAATACCGTTTGGCCGGAAGCTAAAACCACTTTTATTTCTCTGCCTTTGAAGCCTGAAGCAACTTTTAAAGTACGGAAAAAATTTCCCAATGATCCGCACCCAAACGGGATTAGCACCATTTATCTCGACCAATATAGTGGCAAAATATTACAGGCTGACAGTGTAAATTCAGCTTCTGTAGCAAATCGAATTCTCAACTCGCTTTATCCGCTACATATTGGCAGCTATGGCGGAATTTACTTGCGACTTGTACACGCGATCGCAGGATTAGCAGCGATCGTACTGTTTATGACGGGCGTACTGATGTGGCGGCAGCGGCATTTGGCGAAATTTTACAGAAAGGAGGCGAGACAGCAATATGAAAAATTATCGCCACTTAGCCAGCAATGGCCTTGGTTTTAATGAGAGCGGCCTGCGGTTTGATGCGGGTGTGATATCAAATCTGTTAGCATCGGAATTATTCCTATCTCTCCTCTCTTAATCTGCGTGAATCTGCGTCAATCCCTTGTCATCTGCGGTTAATAAATTATCTTTTTTTTTACCGCAGATGATGGCAGATTAACACAGATTAACGCAGATGAATCCAATCGAGTCCGGTTGCACCATCCCTCGGAAATTGTTTACTGTTGACTGGATTTGACTATTTCGAGGCAACCGGAATTGATATGATTATCCTGCCTAAAAAACCAGATCCTCTGAATTTTAAATCCTATCAATCGCTTCTTTAATGCAAAAATTTATTCAACTCTGGCTCGGACAAACTGCTTCGATGATTGGCAGCGCTATGTCTGGGTTTGCGCTGACTATTTGGATTTGGGAGTCCACCAGTCAAGCGACGGCTTTGGCTTTGTTGATGTTTTTTACTCAATTGCCGCGCATCTTGCTTGCTCCGGTTGCTGGCATTCTCGTCGATCGCTGGAATCGAAAATTTTTAATGGCGATCGGCGATGCGGTTTCAGCTTTGTTAACGCTCGCTATCCTATTACTTTATATCAGCCAAAACCTGCAAATATGGCATATATATGTAGCGGCTGCGGTTAACGGAATTTTTGACCAAATTCAGCAGTTAGCTTACTCAGCAGCGATCGCCACAATGATGCCAGAAAAGCATTACAGCCGCGCTAGCAGTTTAAGTTTTTTGGCAAATTATGGCGCGAGTATTATTGCTCCGACGCTGGCGGGAATTCTCTATTCTGCGATCGGGCCCGGCGGAATTTTTACGATCGACCTGGCAACATTTACAATCGCGATCGGCACCCTAGTATGTGTCAAAATACCCCAGCCCGCGATCGTCCCCAATCCGCAGCCGACTCGCCCCCACCTATTGCAAGAACTCAGCTTCGGATTCCGCTACATCGTCCAGCGTCCCAGCCTGCTTGCCTTGCTGGTATCGGTTTCTCTATTCTGGTTCGCTCACGACATCGGCGCAGCCCTCTACTCACCGATGATACTGGCACGCACTGGCAACAATGCCAGAATCCTAGGTACTATCCTTTCCGCCGCCGGCGCCGGCGGCGTTCTAGGAGCATCGATCGTCAGTATTTGGGGCGGTCCCAAACGCCGAATCCGGGGCTTTCTGCTCGGCATGGCAGGCGCGGGCTTGAGTAAAATAGTCTTTGCTTTCGGTCAGGCCCTTTCCATCTGGATTCCCGCTCAATTTTGTTCGTCTTTCAATTTCCCCATCCTCGGCAGTTCCAACGAGGCAATCTGGCTGGCGAAAGTCGCACCAGAGGTACAGGGCCGCGTTTTTGCTACCAGAGCAGTGATCGTGCAATTGGCGTCAGCGATCGGTTTATTGATCGCAGGCCCACTTGCCGATCGCGTCTTTGAACCCGCCATGCAACCGGGAGGTTTTTTAGCAGCTATTTTTGGCCCAATTATCGGGACAGGTGCCGGTGCTGGCATGGCTTTGTTATACGCTATCTCCGCACTGGGCTTATTCCTCGTTGCAGTCGGTGGGTATGCTTGCCGACAGCTACGCGATGCGTAAAGGGGACACGGAGAGAGGTCTTTTAACTTCTTCCTGACATCCGTTATATTGTTTCCGGTTGCATCGAAATCATAAAATCGAGTCAACCGTTAACACTCAACCATTCAGTTTTTCGACCCGCCCGTCAACAGTCAACAGTCAACAGTCAACAGTCAACAATCACGGACGGTGCAACCGGAATTGATATTACATCCGTTACATCCGTTACATCCGTTACAGAATCCGTTGCCGAACTTCCTTCTGCTATAGTTTCTGGCGCGAACTCAGGTGAGCTTCAATTTCCGATCGCGATCGCCATACAGGGCGCAATTCCTTGCGAGCAAATAGCTGCAACTGATCGCCGGCGTGGGGCGAACCAGGTTGAGTGGCGTTGCCGTAACTGTTTAGCGCCATCGCTTTGACCGGATTCGAGAACTCAATCGCAGCGACAAAAGAATCGCCCGCCACCGCTTGAAAGCGATCGTCTTTCCCAGGAGCGAACCATACTGAGCGAAATACACCCAAAGCACCGTCGGCTCCATTTGCAGGCAGATTCGCCTCCCCAGGCAATCGGAAGACTTCCCCCCATGCGACATCTAACGCCCCATAAGTTACCTCAACTTTGGTTGCTGTCGCTTCCAGCACCCGCACCGCCTCCGCAGGATTTGCCAAACCGTCTGGCGTCGTTAGCGGCGCATCTTCGCTCCAAGGTTTAGCGAATAACTTATCGGCATCCATCGCTTGTTTCCAAAAGGCAAACAGCACCGCACCGCGACTGTCAGCATCGACTTTCCGATCCCAAGTGGCGAGAACTTCCGCAGCGCGGCGCGCTTTTTCACTGCCTTGGCGTGCGGCGGGAATTAAATCATCGAGGAGGCGATCGGCGAGTTCTACCTGAGTAGAATGTTTGTATTGCATCAATTCATCGAAAGAGATTTTTTCATCTTCTAAGAGCATTTTTGCCGATCGCTGCGATCGCAAGTCCATCGGGCCGCGCGGTGCCATGTAGGCGGGATAATTATCGGGTGCGATCGCGCTGGGAAACGTCGTTGTCCAAGGCGGATCGTTAGTATTTTGCAACCAACCGCTGGGCGGAGCGACAACGCGCGGCAAATCCGCATAGGGATGATTTTTGCTCCACAAAGTCTCTGACGTATTGCCTGCGATCGTGCCTGACCAGTATTTAAAATCTCCTTTTTTGCGGATAGGGACTTGACCGTTAAACAAGTGCATGATATGCCCCTCACGATCGGCATACATAACGGTAAACATGGGAATTTCCAAGCGCTTTAAAGCGGCTTCAAATTCAGAAAAATTCTTGGATCGTGCCATATCCCACCATTGCTGAAGGGCTGCTGGTTTATCGAGCCCGACAACGCGCAGGGCGATCGCTTTGCCCTGTTTTTCTGTGACAATCGGCCCGTGAACAGAACGCCGCACTACTAGAGATTCCGATCGCAAATTTCCATTCTTTTCTTTGACTTTTAAAACCTTCTCTTCTCTGTCAAATTTTCGGACTTCGCCATCAAAGCGATAGCCATCGTTAGCGAGGGGCAATTCATAAGCATCCCAGCCATCGTGAGTGTTGACAGTATGAGTCCATCCCAAGTTGTCATTAAAGGCGATCGTTAATACAGGAAATCCGACGAGAGTCGCTCCATAAGCGTTAATTTCTGGGCCCACCAGTTGCGCTTCGTACCATAAATATAAATCCGACCAAGGAAGGTGAGGATTTGCCAATAGCATGGCATTGCCGCTTTCAGAACGCGAAGGAGCGATCGCCCAACCATTAGAGCCTTTGGGGGTATCATTTTCAGCGATATCTTCAACGCGCTCTGGCTCGACTATAAAAGTAAAATTGATGACACGTTGCGCGTGTGCCAATACATCTACCGATTTTAGAGGCAATGCTACCTTTAATTCTTCGGTGAGCGCCTCTGGGTGTTCTTTGGCATAGGCATTCATTCCGCCAACAAAAGCATCGAGATAGTTGCGAAAAATGGGATTTTGTGATTCATACCACGCATTAGCGCGATTAGGAATTCCCATAGTTTGCACCCAGCGATCGGATTCCAGATAATCTTCGCCCCAAAACTCGGCAGCTTGCCCGCGAGCTTGCCCGTAAAGACGCAAAATCAGATTACCATGACTTTGCATCTGCGCCCACCCAAAAGCGTAGAAAAGGCTTTTACTATTCTCTCCATAAATATGTGGAATTCCATAGGTATCCCAAAGAATTTGATTGCCGATTTCAGGCGTGGCTTGAGTCCCATTATTCAGGAGCAAAACTAAAATAAAACTCATTAATAACGAGACAATCCGCCGGCCTTGTTTTTTTAGTTGTAGAAACACTGAAAATTAATTCGCTAGGGTTAAACTGAGACATTGCAGCCTTTTCAACAAACTGCACGAACACAACGCCGAGGATTTAAATCCTTTTTATGGAGAACAAGGGAGAAAATTATACCTAATTAGATGCCCAAAAAGCTAACCTATCTGCGTCCATCTGCGTCCATCTGCGGTTAAAAAAATACCACCTCTTCGAGAACTCCAGAAAATCCGAAAAAACACCCTGTATAAATCGGATGTGAAATTAAAAGCCCTCCCCTAACCTCACCAAATTGAAAAGCGCTATAAAACGCCGGTGTGTCGGCCCTAAAGCGCATTAATTAATGTCATTGGTGAGGAGGGGGTAAACAAGAAGGGCGAGATAGGTTATAAGGTTATTTTTTAATTTGACCTTGTTGCCAATTTCCTTCTACTTTCGTTCCATCTGCATAAATGTAGGAACCTTGCCCGTGTTTCTGGCCGTTGAGGAATTCACCTTGATAGCGATCGCCATTGGCGTAAATGCAAGTACCTTTGCCGTTAAACTGACCATCGGTAAATTCGCCTTCGCAGCGATCGCCATTCTTAAAAACGTAAACTCCTTTCCCGCTCATCTTACCCTTGACAAAAGTGCCTTTATAGCTATCTCCATTGGCGAACTCACGGACACCTTCACCACTAAATTCTCCATTGTCAAACGGCCCTTGATAACGTCCCCCTTCTTTAAAAGTAAACAACCCCTGACCTTGAATGTTGCCCTTCACAAACTCTCCTTCATAGCGGTTGCCGTTCGGATATTCGCGAACCCCTTTACCGTGAAACTGCCCTTCACTAAATTGCCCCTCATAACGACCTCCTTCAGCAAAGGTATAAATTCCCGCCCCGTGAGGTAGATTATTCAGCAACTCTCCTTCGTAGCGGTTCTTATTAGCATATTGACACACACCTTTGCCGTTAACTTTTCCTTCTTTAATATCTCCTTCGCAACGAGTGCCATTACTGAACGTAAAAGCCCCGCGACCGCTGGGAGAACCATTGGTAAAAGAGCCTTCGTAACGAATGCCGTTAGTTGAGGTAAAAGTTCCTGTACCGTCGAACTCACCGTTTTTAAAAGTGCCTTCGTAGCGGTTGCCGTTAGCAAATTCGCGGACACCTTGACCGTTGAATTCACCATCGGCAAATTCTCCTTGGTATCGACCTTCTTCTTTAAAGGTATAGATGCCTTGACCGTGAGGTTTGCCGTTGAGAAATTGGCCTTCGTAGCGATCGCCGTTGGCATATTGACAGGTGCCGGGGCCGCTAAGTTTTCCCTCACTCAATTCTCCCTCGCAACGTCCGCCATCGGGTAAAGTAATTACTCCTGCCATTGCGCTGTGAGGGTTGGCAAACAACAAAGCCATTCCCAAGTTGGAACCCAGTAATAGAGCGAGTCCAACTCGCTGAAGTTTACTTAATATTGCTGACGACATTCCCACATTCATAATTCACAAAAAATTCAACTTTTAACTTTGCTATTCCTTGGACGGTTCTATAGAATTCCCAGCCAAATTGCTAGAGTTTCAAAAAAATCCCTACTTATCGAGCTGGAAGGTAATGGATGCTCTTTCTCCTTTAATGCCACTCTCTGATGAGGCAAGTTTCCATTTTTCTACTGCTTTAATCACTGCGCGATTCAAGTCGTTGTATTTGCTAGGAGTCGAAATCTTGATGTTGAATGGCTTACCGTTGGGGTCAATGTCAAACACGACTTCCACTTCGCCTTGCCGCCCTTCTTCTCTGGCTGCGCTCGGATATTCAGGTCTACCGCAGCTAATGCAAGTGTCGGGAAGCCGGCCGGAAGAGCCCGAAGGACTCCCCCCTCTTCCCGGATTTGTCGGTTTTGGCACTGGCCCGGAACCGCTGCCAAATGGCCCTGACGAACCTCCGCCAGCATTTCCACCTCCACCGGGTGATGAGTTCGACGCACTTCCTCCAGGGCTACCAGAGGAGGGGAGGTTTCCTACATCTCCGATCCCATTTCCAGAATTGCCGCCACCTCCTGGCCTGGTGGCCGTGACTGGCGAGCCAGCCGCAGGCCTTCGGGGCGATCGCCCCGAACCAGCCGCAAATGGCTCATCAGAAGGTATGTCGCCATTTTTGCTGGCACCGGATGGTGAGTTCGGCGCACTTCCTCCGGGGCTACCAGAGGAGGAAGGGTTTGTGAGATCCCCGATCGCATTTCCAGAGTTACTACCGCCTCCTGGCCTAGTAGCTGTGACTGGTGAGCCAGCCGCGGGCGATCGCTGTATGGGCCCGGAAGAAGGATTTAATGGCTCTGAGGAAGGTTCCCCGCTACCCGCCGAAGCAGGCGGCTGGTTTTCAGGGCTGTCTGAGGAGTTGGGATTTCCAGCATCTTTTGTAATATCTCGGTCACTCCCAGCACCATTGGGGCGGGAGGCGGTAACGGGTGGTTCGCTTTTTGGAGGATCGGGCGAAGGGGTTTCGGGTTCCTTGGCGATCGGGGTTTTAGGAGTTTCTGGGGAATTAAAATCCTGTTGAGGTGGGGGGGAAGGCTCCAGAGGAGTTGGTGGCGGAGTTTCCGCTAAGGGCGGCTCTTTCTTAATCTCTGGCGGCGGCGTTGCCGCTACCGGTGGCTCCTCTGGCATCGGCGGTGGCGTTGCCGCTACGGGTGGCTCCTCTGGAATCGGCGGTGGCGTTACCGCTACGGGTGGCTCCTCTGGAATCGGCGGGGGCGTTGCAGCTACGGGTGGCTCCTCTGGAATCGGCGGGGGCGTTGCAGCTACCGGTGACTCCTCTGGGGGAGCTGGCTCTGGTGGCGGTTCTGGTTTGAAAGTGTCAGGCGGGGGAGATACCTTTTCTGGAATAGTCGGCTCTGGCTCGGTTTCCTCTACTTTAGGCTCCTCAAGCATAACAACTTCAATGGGCTCCTCTGCAAATTCAGCAGGTTTGACCAAGTTGAGGCTCAACGGCAGCGCGACACCGTGCAGGAAGGCTGAGCCTAACAGACTGAGCGCCAGAACTTTTTTGAGAGCTTCTTCTTGTTGTTCTCTTTGCGTCGCCGAAATATTTGAAAAACTCATGCCTTATCAATCTCCTTGATGGATGGGTTGGCAACGTCCTCGCTGGCTCCCCCACATAACCCGAAACAAGCTACCAAGTGTCGGTTGAGCTTGCTATCAATGATGAACCTACCCATCCTATAAGAAGACTGTCACCCTGTTCAAGACTCTTGCAATTAATTTTCATTATTTTATTTTGATGTAGCGAGTAGACGCTACCAATCAGCATTTCCTTTGGGTGCGCCTACCTTGCTCTTATGGGCGCTGTCAATCTTCTGATTCTGGCAGGGCAAGGTTCCAAAATGCCTTAACTGCAATACTCTACCCCGTAATCTACCAACAAATTTCAACATTCTCAAGCTTTTCAGAGAACATTTTACATAAGTCAGGATGATTATTTTGCTTATCTTAAATAGTTAAATATTATGTAAAAGTGTGGATGATGGCTTGACAAACACTGATATTTGTGGAAACCTAGTTGAGAATCTTTTAAATTATTGAAGATTATTGTCAAGTCCTAACGCAAATCTTTAGCAAGCAGGCACTGGGAGAAAAATCGGTCGAGATCACAGTAGAAGCATTTTGGGTAAAGACGAAGATAGTCACATACAGGTAATGCGTTTGTGCGATCGCGATCGCGCTTGCGATCGCGCTTGAGTGAAAAAATTTGCAGCCTGAATCACTTGTGCCGACTTGACGCAGAAATTCTACCAGCTTTCGATCGGGCTAATTGCACCATTAGGCAGCTTGCGATCACTCAACACAGCTAACGAGAATACAAACTAATGGATAATTTCATTTACATTTTTCGCGCTGGGGGCATTGTTTCTTGGCCGCTGCTTGCCTCGTCAATCGCAGCAGTCGCACTGATTTTAGAGCGTCTTGTCTTTTGGTTTAAAGTGAATCGGCGACAGCGGCGGGTCGTCCGGGAAGTGCTAAAACTTTACAGTCAAAACCCGGATTCCGCCATCAAAAAGTTACAAGTAAACGCGGATTTGCCCTTAGCCCGAATTTTTTTGGAAGCATTAGAATTAGACTCGCCCAACATCGAAGAATTTTGTTTGGTGTTAGAGAGTGCAGCTCAGGCAGAAATCCCCGTTTTGAAGCGATTCAATACAATATTTGACACCATTATCACCCTCTCCCCGCTATTTGGGTTGCTCGGAACAGTTTTGGGCTTAATTACCACCTTTGACTCCCTCAAACTGGGAGATGCTGCAGGCACCAATGCCGCGGGCGTTACCGGGGGGATTAGCGAAGCCCTCGTTTCTACGGCAATGGGGTTAGTGGTGGCAATCTTTACACTCTTATTTGCCAATATGTTTCGCGGGTTTTACTTACAGCAGATTGCTTTTATGCAGGAAGCCGGAGGCCAGCTAGAGCTATTGTACCGTCACCACTACGAACAACTACCAAGAGAATCTAATTATGCGCCTACCCGATGAACCTGAGAGTATTGCCCAGATCAACATCGTGCCACTGATTGATGTAACCTTCGCCATATTGACGTTTTTCATTGTTTCCTCTTTGTCTTTATCCAAATCCGAAGGTCTGCCCGTAAATTTACCGAAAGCAGCAACTTCTCAAGTTCAGGACTCGCCTGCTAAAATTACCGTCACCATTGATGCTCAGGGAAAATTAATGGTTGATAAAAAGTTAGTCAACTTAGAGCAGATTGAGAGTACAGTGCGACAGGTAATGGGGTCAAATCCGAGCTCATTAATTGTGCTGAATGCGGATAAAAGCGTCAATCACGGAAATGTGGTGGAAGTTATGGATCGATTACGCCGAATTAAGGGAGCTAAGTTAGGGATTGCTACCGCAAAGTAGAGAGCTAATATAATTCCTAATTTGTAATTACCTCATACTTTTAAACTGAAATTATCCCGTGCAGATATACTCAAAAAGCCTGTAAGTCTTAAAAATGAATACAGGCTTTAATACCCCAGGGTAAGAGCATCTCAATTAGGCTTGACATAAGGATTTGAGAAGAAGCATCATGTATTCATCATTCATTGCAGCTCGTTTCCTTTTCTGTCGCAAGCTACGCTTGAGAGTGGTTTCTTGATTGACCGCATTCAGGGACATCCGTCTGAGCGCAGCCAAGTTCCGATGGCTATTCAACGACCGAATGCGACATCGCTCTTCATTGAAAGTGACATCTAAAACTTGGAGTTTAGACTAAGTACCTCAAAAAGTGCGAGAGCGGAGAGACTAGCGAAGGTCTATACTGAGCAAGATAGAGATAAAAATGCTTCTAGAAACATAGAGAAAGTCGGGATGGGGAATCGCCCCGACTATAAACGGGCGCAGAGGGATTGTTAGACTAGCAACGGTTAGCAGAACCCTGTGAAGCGTCAAGAATCACCGCACCTTCATGTCGGTGAGTATTTCAATCGAAACCAGCGATAGCCGTAGGCTTCTAAGGGAATAGAGGGCGAGTCGGCATCGATAGATTCATAGAGACGATCGCCAAATAAATCGAACAGATTGCTGTATTCGTTAGATTTGAGCGTAGCGGTACAAGGCTTGTCGGCTAGATTGTGCACAGCAATCACCATCCTGCCTTCCCAGTCGCAGCAGTGGGCTAAAACCGAGGGAGAGTCGGTTTCCAGAATGTGCCACTTGCCCATACCCAACTCAGGACATTGCTTGCAGATGCGGATTGCACGTTCCATCCAGTTAATTAATGAGCCAGGATCGCGCTGGGCTGCGGCGACATTGACTTGTTTGTAACCGTATTCTCCGTTGGCGATCGCAGGTCTGGCAAGGGCATCAGTTGCAGCCGTCGAGAAGCCACCATTCGCGGCATCTGACCATTGCATCACCGTCCGCACGCTGTCTCGACCTTCCAGCGAAAGGTCATCGCCCATGCCAATTTCTTCGCCATAGCGCAGCATGGGTGTACCAGGCAGGGTGAAAAGCAAACTGTACACCAGTTCAATCCGGCGGCGAGATCCTCCCATCATCGGTGGTAAGCGACGACGAATCCCCCGCCCGAAAATTTGCATAGTTTTCTCAGGGGCAAACGCTGCAAAAATTTCCTCTCGTTCCGATGAAGAAATGCGGTCTAACGTCAGTTCATCATGGTGGCGCACAAAATTAAGCCACTGACAAATAGGAGGAATATCCGGTAAGGTTTTTAGTCCCTCGCGCAATGCTGTGGATTCTTGACGCGCCAGGGCCAAAAACAGATGCTGGTTCAGCAAAAAGTTGAACAGGATGTGCATTCTGTCGCCCTTAGCAAAGTAGACAGGAATTTGATCGCGATCGACATTTGCTTCTGCCAGCAACACAGCATGACCCTGACGCGATGACACAAACTTTCTCATTTCTTCCAAGAAACCTCGCAGGCTTTCGGGGTCTGCACCTTCGATGCCAATTCCTTTAATTAAAAAGGGAACAGCATCAATGCGAAATCCAGACACGCCCAGTTCTAGCCAGAAACCCATAATTTTGCATATTTCTTCTCGTACCGCCGGATTGGCAATATTCAAATCTGGCTGTTCTTTATAGAAGTGATGCAAATAGTAAGCTTTTGCTTGTTCATCGTACTCCCAAATACTGTCCTCGACATCGGGAAATATCAGTTGTTCTGGATCAGTTTTGGGTGGATTTTCTGACCAGACGTAGTAATTGCGATACTTGGAGTTTTTATCGCTTTTAGCTGCAACAAACCACGGATGCTGATTGGACGTATGATTTACTACCAGATCGATCAGCACGCGAATTCCTCGTTCCCTTGCTTGGTGCATGAACTCGACAAAATCTCCCAGGGTTCCCAGTCGCGGATCAATGTTGTAGTAATCCATCACGTCATAACCATTGTCGCGGTTAGGGGAAGGATAAAACGGCAGCAACCACAAACAAGTAATTCCTAGTCCTGATAAATAGTCTAGGCGGTTGATAAGTCCCTGAAAGTCGCCGACACCATCGCCGTCGGAGTCCATGAAGGTTTCAACATCGAGGGAGTAGACAATTGCGTTTTTATACCAGAGGTCTTTCATTGCAGTCTATTTCTTAATAGAGAAACTGTGTAACATGGCTGTGTTAAGAAACACGGCAACATGGCTATTTAGCAAGCTGAATGCCACGGGTATAGCTCATCTTTCGGAATACGAACCTAAGTTTTGTTTGTTTGTCCAGATTCAAAATCTATCAATCTAAAAATAGATGAAATATCTCTCAATATAATAAATGAATTACGAAAAAAAAACGGTTGATTAGGCTAACTACCATTAGCAGGAGCGATCGCTACCAATTTCCGATTAGATGTTCATCCCAATAGCCACCTTGCTTAGCTTGTAGCTGCACTGTCTTCGCTCTCTTTCGCCAAGACAGTGCTTTCGCCACCAACCTTAGTTAAATCGGTCAGCCCTTGTCAATCCTAACGACATAGGAGTGGTGTTTGCCTTTAGCGATCGCCAATTCTGCCAACTAATCTTCTACCCAATTGAGTAACCCAAGAGAAGTAACAGCTCCAAAAAAGTGAGCGCCAATCAAATTGACGTTTGCCATCGTCACAAAAATATCTAGGGAACGAATCACATTTTCTGGCGCATAAGCTGCCATCGCTTGGGGCTGACTAAGAGTTTTTGCTAGGACTACAGCAACTGTTTCTTCAGAAGCGACAAACGCGATTAATACGCCCACCAAACTAGAAACTAATCCAATCCGTAAGGTGTGAGTAATATGTTCTTTGCTGGGATATACCTGGGAATTTTCGGCGTGCAAAAGTCTGCCTAAAAGCCTATAGCGAAAATCCCAAAAAATTCTAAAGCACAGCAATAATAGGCCAATTATTGCTAAAAATACCCCGAAACCAATACCTGCATTATTGGCTTGTTCGCTCATGTTGCGACCCAACATAGCAAATACTAAAACAATGCCGGAAACAGCACCCAAGAATAACTGTATCCAGAAGCTAAATCTACTGAACAAGCGAAAAGTTGAGACGAATTCGGTTTGGGTCAGGGGTTGCGACAAGGATTCTGGTTGATTCAGTTGATTCATTATATACACCTTATTGCTGAATTTGATCGTCAAAGCAAACGACGTAAGAAATAGGTTCTGCTTGTCTTCCTGTCGCAAGCGATCGCCTTGTGGTTAGCTATTAAAGTTTTCCTGAAAAGTCAGTTAAGGGCAGGACAGGATGCCGGATGTTTGGGAACCGAATTCGGCAATTTCCGGTAAATAAAAGGTTGAACTCAACACAGGCCGTGCCGTTGTGGTTGATTTGATTTTCCTAAAATCCTCCCGGTTCTGAACAATCAACTTTTTGCGACAATGGGAATTTAGAGTCTTAAAAATCGACTTAAGCAAAACGTCTATTGTCTCTGTTCACCATCTCAAAATCTTGCTTCTATCTCTATTTAATCTAACTAGCCCAACCTTGCCATCTGTCTGATGCCATAAGAAAATATCCCCCTGATGGAAGATGATTGAGGAAAAATTTATGATACAGCTTTGAGTTAAGTGCGATCGCTCGGAGTATTAGCGATAGATGCTGGATTCCCAACTCCCGCGCTGGGGCGCATCCATTCTTGCAACGTCCATAAGCTAGTTAGGGCAGCTATTGCAGATTTGTCAGATATATCATTATGGAAAAGCAGGTATTTTTGCTTTCCGTTTACACCTTAGCTCTTGATAGCATTCTGATTTTTTTTGACATTATTTTTAGCGTCGCCAACTCTAATTGTTATTCAAACTTGGGTTAAAGAAGTTTTCATCAAAAATCTACTATACCGCTGGCAGACTCCTCCATCAGGCAAGCCATCTTATAGCCCCTAAAGCTATATTTGTCAAGCCCAATAAATGTGAAATTTCTTACTCAATCAACCGATGACACTCCCGCTCAAGACAGATTTAAAAACTTTCTAAACAAGCTAATCTTTAAGTTAAGAAATAATAACATAAATTATCTGTTTAAGAACTCAGTTAGCTGGAAAGGAATGCACTATTGCCTATGGCAGCAGTCGTGAACAACTAAATTGTCAAAAAATATGAAACAGCCCAACTCACCCACCGACAGCATTAAACAGTCAATCGGACAGGCAGCTTCTCATGTGTGGTTTGAGCGACTGGCAAGATTGGGATATGCTTCCAAAGGCTTAGTTTACTTTATTGTCGGTTTTTTAGCAGCACAAGCAGCCTTTAGTATGGGCGGCAGGACAACCGATACTAGCGGTGCATTATCAGAAATTGTTAACCAACCCTTCGGTAAATTTCTGCTATTTCTGGTAACGATTGGCATTATTGGTTATGCCCTTTGGCGTATCGTTCAGACAATTCTCGACCCAGAACACCAAGGAGACAAAATGGATGCCAAGCGAATTGCCCAACGCATTGGCTACGCCTTAAGTGCTTTAGGATACGCAGGTTTGGCTTTAACGGCTGTAAAACTGATAATGGGTTCGGGCGGTGGTAAGAGCAATACAACCGAAGATTTGACAGCCCAAATTTTAGCGCAACCGTTTGGACAATGGCTGGTAGGATTGGCAGGATCAATTGTTATTGGCGTAGGATTTTCTTATTTCTACGAAGCATATAAAGCCAAATTTCGCCGCCATTTCAAGCTAGATGAAATGAGCCAAACCGAGCAAACTTGGGCGATACGGTTGGGTCGATTCGGAATTGCGGCCCGTGGGATTGTTTTCGTTATAATCGGTATTTTCTTAATTCAAGCAGCCAAGCTATCAGATGCCAGTCAAACGAAGGGATTGGGCGAGGTGTTGGCAATTCTGGGACAACAGCCTTTTAGTCCAGTGATTTTGGGGCTAGTACCTTTGGGTTTAATTGCCTATGGCATTTACTCGGTAATTCAAGCTCGCTATCGGAAAATTTTGCGCTCATAAGCTTGCCCGTTATACAGAGAGTTGTGAGTACAACAAGTTTTTTGAATTAAGAACTTATCTAACTCAAAGCTCAAAACTTTTACAAGGCTTCCTGATTAAATCACCTGCTTTTAAGTCGGGATATTTTAACTCAAAACTCAGGGCGGGCACGGGGGCACCGCCCCTACTCAACTCAAAACTCCTAAAAACTTATGGCACAAATTGGTTATCATGCTTCCCACGAACAGTTTAAGCCCAGTGAACTGCTGAAATATGTCCAAATGGCAGAACAAGCTGGCTTTACCCATGCCCTTTCTTCCGATCACTTTCATCCTTGGAGTGAAGCGCAAGGACAAAGTGGTTTTGCTTGGTCTTGGTTGGGTGCAGCAATGCAAGCAACGCCGAGGCTTTCCTATCGGGTTGTTTGCGCTCCCGGACAGCGGTATCATCCGGCTATTATTGCCCAAGCTGCGGCAACGTTGGCAGAAATGTTTCCCAATCGTTTTTGGCTCACGGTTGGCAGCGGTCAAGCGTTGAACGAACATATTACTGGGGATAAGTGGCCTACTAAGAGCGATCGTAATACACGCCTCAAAGAATGTGTCGATATTATCCGCGCCCTCTGGGCAGGAGAAACCGTCACCCATCGCGGTTTAGTGTGCGTAGAAGATGCAAAACTCTATACCCGCCCGCAAATTCTCCCATTAATTATCGGCGCGGCAGTTACCCCAGAAACCGCAGAATGGGTGGGCAGTTGGGCTGATGGATTAATTACGACTTCTCGCCCACCTGAAAAGTTAAAAAAAGTCGTCGATGCGTTTCGTCGCGGTGGCGGAGAAGGGAAACCAATGATTTTGAAAGTGCAGCTTTCCTATGACAGTAATGCAGAGAAAGCACTACAAGGCGCTCATCATCAATGGCGTAGTAACATCTTCAAAAGCAAAATGCTGACAGAACTGATCACACCCGATCAATTTGATGCCGCCGGGGAGTTTGTGCAACCAGAGGAGTTATATCAACACGTCCGCATCTCGGCAGACCAAGATCAGCATATTGAGTGGTTGCAAAAAGATATTGAATTGGGGTTTGATGAACTAATTTTGCACAACGTTAACCGAGAACAAGAGCAGTTTATTGAGGTCTTTGGCGAAAAAGTAGTGCCAGCGCTGACAAAAAGTTGATGGTGGAAAATCAGTATGTAGATGCGATCGCCTTTAGGATTGAGACTGCTTCCAAAATCAATTGTTCCTTTTAGCAGCACTAGCAGGAAGATACTTCGTAGCTTCCTGATTATTAGACAGCGGTTCGAGCAGACCTTGATAAACCAAAGCTTGATGAATTATGAATTAGCGCCGTAGCACTCCCCCGACTGAGCAACTCGGTTGGATTAAGAACTCTGGGATCTCGATAGTTGACCGGGATATTTGCTTTTGTCGCTGCGGCCACTTCATCAACCGCATCTTTAGGAATTTTATCGGCATCTTTATAGTAGGGCTTGCTGAATAATTGATCGATTTCTGGCGAGCGGGAGTGATCGATATATTCAAGCAGCGTTAACGATGAGTTTTTCCTGGTTTATTTTGAGGGAAACATAAGCGCAAGTTATGTTAAGTCCAAAAACAGGCATTGTTTGATCCGCTCGACATAAAAACACATAAAAAACCCGGCGCCACCAGGTAGAAAGGTTCATGACTAAAAAAGTGATAGCAATAGTTGTTTGTGAAGTATTATCAAGTTTTGCCATGATACGATTGAGACCGAATCTTCGTTTACCTTCCCCGAATTTACCCTCAATCGCATTCCTAATTCTGTCATCTTCCAACGCTTGCCTCTTTTTTTCTTTGCTGACATTTGCTGGGGGTCTCCCTAGGGGTGGTCCACTGATTCTAATGCCTTTTTCATGACACCAAGCTCGGTTTTCTCTTGTTCGATAAATCCGATCTGCATGAACGGACTCTGGATAATATCCTGTGAACCTATGATATGCTTCTACTTGGGCTTTCAAGTCCCCTGATTCGTTAAAGTTATCCCAGCTCATCCGGTCTAAAAATACATATCCTTCAAAACAACTGGCTGATAGTTTAGCTCCAAACTCTACACTTTTCCCTGCTTTCCCTCTGACAATGGGACGGATATGGGGTTGACTTAAACTTACTATTCTATCCTCAATGCTCTGTTTATTGTTATCAAATAACCATTGCTGTTGGCGATAGACCTCTGTGAGGACTAGCAAGGTTTTATATTGCTTTTTGTTCAAAGCTTCTAGAGTCGCACCCGCATCAATTAGCTGTTCAATATGAGAAGCGTTTCTTTTGATGTATTGAAGTTGTTTTTTAATTGCCTGTCTTCTTTTGTTGCGGGTGGGTCGTCTTTGTTTGGCTACTGCTAAGTAGTCTTTTCTTGCTAGATTACGGTAGGTTCTTGGTTTTTTATGGATTTTTTCTTTGATTTGTTTATACAGGATGTCGAGGATTTTTTCTGTATGAACTCTGGCTCTGTTTAATAGTCCTAAGTCGGTCGGATAGGTAATATCGGCGGGAGCGCAGGTTGCATCTACGATTAGTTTACCGCGATTGGTTGACTCATTTTTGGCGTCCGAATCCTTTTTTTTTTCGGGTTGGATTGGGGTAATTTCTCGCATCTTTTCGACCATGCGTTCGTTGACTTGATTAATTAGGTTGGGACTAATTCTTTGGCGAAAGTGCACTAATAAAGATGGGTCAAATGGTAGCTCGTTGCTGTAGCTCGATTGACCGATGAAGTATTGGAGATAGGGGTTTTCCCGGATCTGTTCTACTACTTCGCGATCGCTAATTCCTAATTTTTCTTTGATAATTAATGCCCCCAATGCCATCCGAAATGATTTAGCTGGTGCGCCTTTTTCTGTGGGGAAGTTGGCCGCATATTCTGATTCAAATTCAGACCACGGGATTATTTGGGCCATTTTTACCCAACGGTTGTCAGCAGACAATTTAGACCCGTTGGCTAGTTCAAAGTCTAAGGCTGGGAGGAGAGCAAGCTCAGCTTTCTTGTACACGATCGCAGGTGGTGATGCACGGGTTTTGACCTATTTTACCTGTTTATCACGGCGACTTTACTCTCGATCGCGCGATCGTATAACCGCGCCGTGTAACCTTTCTGCACTTATCCAGCAAGCCCTATAGTAGGCTTCTTGAATGGGAGGTTCTGCCCAATAGCCTTGAGGCACATCGTTAAAGCCACTTACATTGGATATGTTCCTAATTTTTGCGCGCTCAAAGGCTGGGCGGATATTGCCGCAAATTCGTCGCGCTCCATAGCCTGTTTAGGTCTAAATTTTCTATCAACTTCTCCTGTAACAATGCCTTTTTCAGCTAAAGATTGAATAAATGGACGCGCCCAGTAATTAGGCGGAACATCAGGAAATGCCTACTGAGCTTGTTGAGCTGCAACTGGCTCAGGCTTTACTAAAAAACTGGTCGCATAGATGCTAAACGACAAAGCTAAAAATGCTGCCCTTAATTCCCAGCCAACGCCAGGAATTAGACATGAGAAATCTCCTGTTTTTTGGCAGTCTTAGTGATAGTTTAGGTGCGTATTTGCGCTGCAACGCTCATGTGGTCGAAGACAGCGCAACTAAAAACCATTGTTCAATTCATTGGCCCTCTAACGCCCTTCCGTCTTCACGTCCAACTCTTCACGACGCAGTGTTTCCCTTGCCTCAACAATCTCCGTTTCAACTTCTTTCCTGATATTAACTTCTTCGCGCACGAAAGCTTCTTTTTTGATATCAGCAGTTTCTTCGTAAACTTCCATACGCATCACCTTTTCCTGCTTGAATGGAGTATCCCGAATTACTCGCGCACCTGCATTTTCTGGAGTTATACTCTCAATTACCACTCGCTCTTTTTCTGTGGGAATTGAAACTCGTGCCGTTTCGGTTTCAACTCGCTTGCCAATTGCTACCTCGCCAGTTTTGTGACGGCTTTTTTCTGCAACCAGTCGTTCTTCGTAGAGTCGAAATTTGTGATGCTCGCGCTCGTTCATCTGATACAATTGAGGCTCTTGTTCGTAAGTGTAGGTGTTGCGGTCATAACCAGCAGCCCTAGCTTGGTTAGAGACAGAACGCGACATAGAAACTGGTGCAGATGCTTGTACAGGCAATGAGGTTTCTAAAGGCAATGATGCTTCTACAGGTGCCGACGCTTCTACAGTTAGAGTACGATAAACACCCCGAACTTGTTCTTCATAATCGTAATCAACCACCATCCCATCCTCATACCTGGGTAGTCTTTCTGCTTGGTCTTTACTCTTCAAACCCGTCGCGTAGATGCGCTCTGCATCAACCTCCACTCTACAAAGAGCAACTGGAACTAATACCTTCTTGCCAAATATCCAGAAACCCGTGTCAACCACAAAATATCGGAAACGCCCTGTCTCATCAACTAGCGCGGTATCGATGGAGCCAATCTTCTCATCTGTATTTCCAGCATAGATATCCAGACCTTTGATATCTTCGCCATTAAAAGCAGCTTCGCGGTAGTTGGGATTAAAATCTTCAATTTTGTAAAGTAACATAGGAGTCCTTCCCTTTTTATCTACATCAAGTTATGCCCCCATTTTAGATAGATATCAAAATTGATGCTTCCTTCTTATGAAGGATTAAGTGAAACACAATAGTAGGATGAGTATATTTATTTTAAACTTTTTCTGTCTGTGGATAGATGACTTTTTCATTTTTCATCCACCTTCCGCACCCTCAAGTTTCACAATCGGTTTCTAACTATTTTTATAAAAAAATACTTTTAGAAATTAGACTTTGATACTGTACATTAACGAATAAAAAAATTATTATATAGCAACCCTAAATCATTCGCGTAATTATTGTAGGGGCAATCCCCCCGTGGTTGCCCCGATAGATAGGGGGTAGGCACGGGGGCACTACCCCTACAAATTTACATGAATGATTTAGGATTGCTATATACATAATTTATTACTTTAAAAATAGACTTTTATGTGAGATATTTTGGGCAAACACCTTTGAAAAACTTTGCCTTGATTATGCTACTCCCTATGTTTAAATATCATTATGAATATGCCACGTCGCCTCTTCAGCAAGCAATTTCCAATAACGAATGACTAATGACTAATAACTAATGACTAATGACTAATGACTAATGACTAATGACTAATGACTGATGACTAATGACTAATGACTAATAAAAACAAATTCCCTGGTCTAACCAGGGAACGAAAGATATTAAAAAAAGTAATGTTGTTTTAATAAATTGAATTTGCCAAAAAGCGGCGATAATTTAGTTAGTAGCAGCCCTTGTTGAGTTGAGAGCGGACGCCGGGGCGGGCAGTCCTGTGTAGATGCCGCACCCGATCGCATTTTCCAGTCTCAAGAAAACAGTTGCATTCATATTTGAGCACCAATTAAGCTTGGCTGCTGTTGCGAGTCTGGCTAGCCAGCTCCAACAGTTGCGCCCAGCGTTTTTGGACTTGTTTGGGAGTGCATTTGAGCGCGGTGGCGATCGCCTTCTCGCTTTCTTGATTCCGCTTCATTTCTAACAGTTGCTGCATTTCAGGCGACAGTTGAGCGCGAAATGCTTCCCATTTGTCCGAAGTCATTCCCAGCTTTTGATCCACATCAGCACCCAGCCATTCGTGGACGAGTTTCCAATTTTGAGTGCGGGCAAATTTTTCGACGTGGTACTTGAAACGTTGTTGCAAGTAGTCGCGCTGGCGGGAAGACAAACCGAGCGCGCGGTCAATTTCCGAAGCCGAAAGGTCTTGCAATTTTAAAGTTAAGTAATTCACGCATTCTGGCTGATTTTGCGATTCCAGATAGGCGATCAATTCCGAGACTACTCGATCGCGCAGCACAGCATCAGCGGGATCGACAGTTTCCGATACCATTTGCTCGCGCACTTGTTGCAGCGCCGGAGAGCGGCTGTACATTTCCGCATCTTCTCCCTTGCCCGACTCTACAGCCATTTCAATGTCGATCGCAGTTTCGGGAGGTTGACCCTTGGCAAATCCTTGAGCGCGCAACACGATCAGGCGTTGGCGGTTGCGACCGGGCAAACCAATTTGGCGCTTGGCGTAGTGTTCGGTGAAAGCCATGTACTCAGCCAATTCTAGCTGCGTGCGGGGCTGGTAGGTGACATCGAGTTGGTGTTCGCGGCGGAAAGCTCGCAGAGATTCGATGTAAAAGCCTTGCAAAAAGTCTTCAATCATGTTGTAGCGAGCTTGGAAGTTCAAGTTCGATCGGAAAGAAGCAACATGGCGGTAAATCATCGCCGCGAGGTGAGAGTGCAGTTCGACGCGGCCTTGTTTGGAACCGAGGCGGTAGTATTGCAGGGTTTTTTGCAACCGGTGCTCAGCCAAGGTGATTTGCCAAGCTTCAACTTCGCCGGAAATTTGGATGCGATCGCTCTTTTGGCAAATCCGTTCGACTTCCTTAGCAATCCGCATCGCCACTGCTTGAGCGCTGCGGCTGGCAGTTTTCATTTCGGCTTGCAATTCTTTGAGGGCGAAGTCAGCCAAAGCGAGGATATCGATGCTGGGAACAGTATTGATTTCGGCGTTTGGTTCGCTGGAGGTAGCCGGAATGCAGTTGAAGCCAGAAGCGGTGTTGCAGTTGACGGTGGTGGCAGTTTTGACAGTCATGGCATTTATCGGGTGGTAGGGCACAGCGGGTGTGCGAGGACATTTGTCAGAGAGTGAGGCGGCAGTTGCTGGCGGTTTCGCTTGCTGTGCTGATTCAACTCTCTATACATTGAATGTTAGGGAAATAAACATCATCGCAGTGATGCCAGTGTTCCACTCTCTCATGCAACAGTTTTTGGCTGCTGAATCTGATTCTAAGCGCTGGCTGTGGAAGATTGATTTTATTGCCGTTAAAGCCTTACTGTACAAGCATTCTGAGCAGTTATTTGGGTGGGGCGATCGCGAGGAAAATTGAGGGTGTTCCGGGGCCGCTGAGTGGACGATTTACAAACTGGTTTTTTAAGGGTTTGAGGTTCTGGAATCGGGATGGGAGAAAATGTAGCGAAAACCCATATCTTCTGAACCTACGCAACAGCAGTTAGGAAACCCGGTTAATCTGAAAATTTGCTCTTAGTAAAACGCGCAACGGTTTTTTTTAAACGAACCGCGAAGACGCTAAGGACACGTTCGGCGAAGCCGTTCCCGTTCCCCGCAGGGGTTCCCGAAGGGTAGGGTAGGAAGATAAGAAAAGTAGGGTGCGGTGCGGTGAACAGAGAGGCCTGTCAACCAACTCACCCCGATTCTCTCTCTAATATCAAAGTCACCGGCCCATCATTGTCGATCGAGACTTGCATCATCGATCCAAACAAGCCTGTTTCAACTTTTAAGCCGCTCTGGCGCAACTTTTCGACAAATTTATCATAAAAAATTTCCGCTCTTTCAGGAGCCGCTGCTCGGTCAAAGGAAGGTCGCCGACCTTTGCGGCAGTCGCCGTAGAGCGTAAACTGACTCACAACCAGCAACTCGCCGCCGATGTCTTGTACGGACTTGTCCCAGCGCCCGGTATCCGTGGCCGAGTCGGGAAACAAACGCAATTCCAGGCATTTGCGAGCCATCCAATCGAGTTCTGCTTCGGTGTCGGTGTCTGCAATACCTACAAGCAAGTTAAGTCCGCAGCCAATTTTGCCGACAATTTGACCTTCAATTTCGACTTGAGATGATTTTACTCGCTGGATGATGACTCGCATTGACCTGCTTTTTGGTAGCGTCCTAGGATTATTTCAACAGCAGCGCAACCGCCGTGTCGGGATGAAAATGAAATTGTCAGCCACTCACCACTAAATCTTAGATTAAGCGTGGGGGCTTCAAAGGCAAGTTTATAGTTGACCCGCCTGAGTGTTAAATGACACGGCAGGCTTAGGCTCGATCACTGGTTCAGGACACTGAGATTGGAGGGTTATGCGCGCACGGCTAATGTGTATGTCAACTAGACAGAAATGACCAAGCATTAAAATCAAACCCAAAAACAAGGCAGCGCAACCAATCAATTTGAGAAGGGCTAACAAACAATTAGCAAAAAAAAGAAAAATGTCATCTTGAATTTTTACCCAAAAACACCAAAAATTCCTTTGGAGTCGTGATAAAAAGAGCGAAATACAATCACGAATTCTTTTTAGCCGCCGATTGCTCATAGCCCGTCTCCTTGCAAGCTTGTTGTAATAGCTTAGCCGAAAACAATGAACGTGAGACGGTCAAGGGAAACTCCCAGACCTCGTTGAGTTTGCCAACTATTGCGCTGCTTGTGGGAAGTAGGAGTGGTGAGAGGTAGTGCGAACAGCATAAAGGTGCAGAGATTACGTAAAACCAACGCAACTCTGCACCTTTGAAAGCACTGGCGATCGTGCTTTTGAGATCGGCGGACAGTATAAGTGTGCGGCTCTGTTTTTGTTAGCAACAATAAAATAGGTCGATCGCTCTTTTTATTCGAGGGCACTCTTTTTCTTGGAGGGCGATCGGCCTTCATTGTCCCCATCCATCTCCAGTTCGCGATCGCGAAAACAATTAGACCGCGACACTCTTTGGTTTAGGTGAAAAGAATATTTTACTGTTAGTTCTTCCCAAAACCTTTACCGCGACTGGTTGAAGGCATACAAAGACAGTTTTCGAGTTGCGATCGCAAAGTCTCGGTATCCAAACCCTGACCGATGAGAACAAGCTGGTTTTTCCGCTCGCCTTTCCACTGGTCGTCATCCATCGTAAATCGCTTGCCGCTCAAGTGGAAAATATGGCGTTTGGGGCTTTCTTCAAACCACATAATTCCTTTCGCGCGAAACACGTTTGTTGGCAGTTGGTTGTCTAAGAAATATTGAAATTTCCTCAGAGAAAAGGGCTTGTCGCTCTGGAAAGAAATTGAGGTAAATCCGTCATTTTCTAAATGGTGGGAGTGGTCGTGATGGCCGTGGTCATGATGGTCGTGATGGTCGTGGTTGTGATGGTCGTGATGGTCGTGATGGTCGTGATGGTCGTGATGGTCGTGATGTTCGTGACCGTGATGGTCGTGACTGCTAGGAGTTTCTTCAGATTGGAAATATTTGTCTGATTCAAACAATCCCACGCTGAGGACTAGCGGTAGGGGAACTTCCGATTTTACGGTTCGCAGAATTCTAGCACCTTCTTTGACATCGCGAATCTTAACTTCCAACAAATCTAAATCTGCTTCTTCAACCAAATCAGTTTTGTTGAGGATAATTATATCGCCGTAAGCTATTTGACTGTAAGCTGCTTGAGAGTTGAACAAATCTAAGCTGTAGTTGGCTGCGTCTACTACTGTAACTATCGAATCGAGACGAGTCAGGTCGCGCAGTTCTGTGCCTAAAAAAGTCATTGCTACTGGCAGCGGGTCGGCGAGTCCGGTTGTTTCCACTACTAGATAATCAAGATTTTCTTGACGTTCCAGAACTTTGTAAACTGCATTAACTAAATCTTCATTAATTGTGCAGCAGATGCAGCCGTTGTTCAGCTCAACCATATTGTCGTCGGTGGTGACAATCAGTTCGTTGTCGATGCCGATTTCGCCAAATTCATTGACCAAAACTGCTGTTTTCAAACCCTGCTGGTTGGTCAGGATGTGGTTGAGCAGGGTTGTTTTGCCGCTGCCGAGAAATCCTGTAATAATTGTAACGGGTAAGCCGTGTTTGGGAGCGTCCATCGCCAGTTCTGTCTCGGACTGAGTTGTAGATTGCATAGCTTAACTGTCAAATAATGTCGATCGCACTTTCTTTATGGTTCTTATTGTATCTTAATTAGGACAAGGCCTCGTAAACCCAGTTCCTCGGAGAAATGTTGGGTTTGGTGGCATGGTATCTACGCATCAACCGGGAATCAGCCCGAAAGTGCAAAATAAGTGGGCCGCTAATTATCGGCAATTGCTAACGCTGTCGATCGCACTTTTTTATTTTTTTGATAATTTTTTTTCCGAGTACCTGTCGCTGTTTACCTGCAACCTGTTTTCCCGGTAAATTCAGCAGCGACAAATTTGGGACAGACTCAAGCCCAGTGCGATCGGCAAATTCCCGCTACTCTATAATAATTTTAATTATCAACCTGCGTAAAATATTTAAATCTCAACTATCAACTAAAACAGGGCGGTGGCTACCTATAGCCACCGCCCTCAAGATAGTATTGCGCTATCTTGCGTCTGTGCTTACGCAGGAAGCAAGACTGAATCAATAATGTGGATGACGCCATTATCAGCAGCAACATCGGCTGTTGTAACGGTAGAATCATTAATTTTGACGCCATTGGAAGCATCAATTTTCAATTCTGAACCTTCTACTGTCTTGGCAGATGTCAGGTTGACTACATCAGCAGCCATAACTTTGCCGGAAACGACATGATAAGTCAGGATTTTTGTGAGCTGAGGAATGTCATTAAGCAGTGATTCTACAGTACCTGCGGGAAGCTTAGCAAAAGCTTCGTCTGTAGGAGCGAAAACTGTGAAGGGGCCAGCGCCTTTGAGAGTATCTACTAAACCAGCGGCTTGGACGGCAGCAACTAGGGTAGTAAAAGAGCCTGCCGAAACGGCGGTATCAACGATGTCAGCCAAGAGAGTCACCTAGTTTTTGTAATCTATAAATCACTATAACGCTAAAAAGTTAATTTAGCTACATGAATTTTTTCTCTAGTTCTGTCAGGTTTTGTGATATTTAAGATAGCATTTTTTTATTTAACTCATTCCATAAAATACCTATCTAAAGGTAGATATTTGTTTTGCCGTTTTACTGTATTTTAAATTGTTGATGTGATCCTAAATACATTAGTAAGACGATCGCCCCTGCGCTGTTAAAACTAAACGCAGGGGCAATGGCCCGGAACCCTCGCCCCTGCTACAACATTTTGATTGACTTGGCAAAACATTTAACATTCAGCGCAGCGCTAACACATTACAAAAGCCCGCCACCCCGACTTATGGCAACAGTTTGGGAAATCCCGATCTAAACTGTTAACAACCATTAACTAGGGGAAGGGTGACATGAGATACAAACTACTAGGTCACAGCGGACTTCGCGTTTCCGAAATCTGCCTCGGAACCATGACTTTTGGGGAAGAGTGGGGTTGGGGGAGTTCCTACGACGAAAGCCGGAAAATGTTCGACGCCTTTGCAGAAGCGGGCGGCAATTTCATTGATACCGCGAATCTCTACACCAACGGTACTAGCGAAAAATATGTCGGCGATTTCATCGCAGCCGATCGCGAAAAATGGGTAGTTGCCACTAAGTATAGCCTCAACATGAAGAATGGCGAAATCAACGGTTTCGGCAACCACCGCAAAAATATGGTACAAGCAGTAGAAGCAAGTTTGAAGCGATTGCAAGTTGAATACATAGATTTGTTGTGGCTGCACGCTTGGGATTTTACCACACCCGTCGAAGAAGTGATGCGCGCTTTTGACGATTTGGTGCGCGCCGGCAAAATTCTTTATATCGGCATTTCCGATACGCCTGCTTGGATTATTTCTCAAGCAAATACGATCGCCAACCTGCGCGGTTGGACACCATTTATCGGCTTGCAAATCGAGTATTCTTTAAAAGAGCGAACTCCCGAACGGGATTTGATCCCTATGGCAAAAGCATTTGATATTGGCGTCACCGCTTGGAGTCCCTTAGCAGCCGGTTTGCTGACAGGAAAATACAACACTTCAGAAACAGCCAGCGAAGCTAAACGGCTGAATTCACCTGAATCGGGAAAAATTAACGAACGAGACCTCAAAATTGCTGACGAAGTTAGCAAAATAGCAGCCGAAATTGGCAAACCTGCTTCTCAAGTAGCCCTAAATTGGCTGATCCAACAACCAGTCGAAGTTATTCCGATTGTGGGTTCGCGCAAACTCTCGCAACTTCAGGAAAATCTAGCTTGTTTGGAGTTTGAATTAACTCCCGAACAAATGCAGCAGTTAGACAAAGTAAGTGCAATTGAACTGGGTTTCCCTCACGATTTCTTAAAGAGCTCGACGGTGCAAGATTTTGCCTTTGGAGGAGGACTCGCCAAGATTGACAGCCGCCGACTGTAAAGTTGCTGCTATTTTCTAGTCGCGGGTTTACGTGGATATTTGGCGTTTGATTGCAGATATCGGCGAACCCGCCCTTAGAGGGATGATTGACATTTGTGCTGTGGGCGCGAGGTTAAACTCACGCCCACAGCGCAAATGTCATCACCTTGGTTTCTTGCCACATACTCGCGCAAAATCTTAGGTTTATCGTTGCGGTTGCCTGGTTTCTATGGTATTGTTGAGACAGGTGCTGTTCGGTGAGTTTAACCTCAGTGCATAAACAGTCAATTGTTAATCTATCGGAAGTCAGATATCTCTGGGGCTACTTGGTATATTAGGATACAATTTTCCCAAATTAGTGATCCGATGAGTTAAAAAAAAGCAAGGTTTGTCAAATCAAAAAGCAACATAAACTTGATGGCAAATTTTCTCTCATCTTCCAATAAAGCAATAAAACTCGCTCTTTTTTCACCCCGTACCGGCCCGTTAAAAGTCATTTTACAAGGTCGATCGGCATTTTAACGGCTTTTGAACCCAGCGTGCAAGCTAGGTGTCTCCTGAGATAAAAGTCATCCTTCAGATAGAAGTTAGGGCCGAAAAACTGCGTTATATTTAACAGCAATAGCAAGTCAAACAATATTAACTTATCTCCCCGTTTCACTTCTGAAAAAAGCAGATAAGCCTGTTTTTCCGCAGCTAAACAGTTTCTTTGTTTTGCTCAATGAATGCGGCGCTTGCTCGTCAATAAAACTTCTCAGATTTATGCTTGTGACTTTCAGTAAGACACTGCTGAGAAATATATCCTATTGACCAATTTTAACGGAAAAATTTTCCTTGACAAATTCCAGAGGCTAATATGTCGCCCCCAGAACACTCAGTAAACAATAATTATAGCAATAAAGAGCGAGCATGGGAGATCCGATTTACCTCTATAGATCCAGCCAAATCGCCCTCTCAATTCGCTCCCTCGCCCGCATTGCGCGCCAACTTATCAAAAACTGAGGCTTTAGATGCACCAGATTTAGTTTGCCTGTCTCATTTGCGGTGGAATTTTGTCTATCAGCGTCCGCAACATCTCTTGAGTCGTTGTGCCAAAAGTCGTCGCGTCTTCTTTGTAGAAGAACCTGTTTTTAGCGCAGCTACAGATTGGTGGCTTGATGTCAGCATCCACGAAAGCGGAGTTTGGGTAATAGTACCGCACCTGACCGAAGGAACCAGCGAAGCAACAGCACAAACTGCTCAGCAAGCCATGCTAGATGATTTGTTTCGAGCGGCCGAAATTAGCCAGTACATTCTGTGGTATTACACACCAATGGCTGTCAGTTTCACAAGCCACTTAAAGCCGCTAGCTGTAGTCTACGACTGCATGGATGAACTGTCAGCATTCCAAGGCGCGCACCCGGATTTAAAAGCCAATGAAAACCAATTATTAAAGCGCGCCAGCGTAGTATTTACCGGGGGTCACAACCTTTACGAAGCCAAACAGCACCAGCACGAAAATATTCACCCCTTCCCCAGCAGTATCGAAAAAGAACACTTTGCGACAGCCAGGAATCTTTCAGAAGAACCGGCGGATCAAAAAGACATTCCTCACCCACGTTTGGGATTTTATGGCGTTATAGACGAACGCATGGATCTCGAACTCCTAGCGGGCATGGCCCAAGCAAGGCCGGACTGGCATTTAGTCATCATTGGCCCGGTGGTGAAAATCGATCCGGCAACTCTGCCAACTCACCCAAATATCCACTATCTCGGTGGCAAATCTTATCAAGAACTGCCAGCGTATCTTGGCGGATGGGATATCGCAATGCTGCCTTTTGCCATTAACGAATCGACTAAGTTTATTAGTCCCACGAAAACTCCAGAATACCTCGCTGCCGGCAAACCTGTGATTTCTACTCCTATCCGCGACGTGGTGCGGCCCTACGGAGAAAACGGCTTGGTTCGGATTGCTAGCAATTCTGAAGAATTCGTTGCTTGTGCCGAAGAAATCTTCAGCGAAAGTTCGGACGTTCGCACCAAGTGGCTGAGTGAAGTAGATGCCTTTTTAGCAGACAATTCTTGGGACAATACCTGGGGCGAAATGCTGGGGTTGATCGAAAGTGCGATCGACGATAAAAGGCAGAAAGCCGAAGGCAGGATGAAAGTTTTAAGTTAGGAATGTTGAGGTTGAAGTTAAAGAATTACACTTTACGGATTCAAAACTTAACACTCAACACTCCTCGCTTTATGTCCAATTACCAATTATTCCTTACCCTTACCATTACCCACAATTAGAGGTGTTTCAATGTTTGACTATTTAATCGTCGGAGCCGGATTTGCAGGTAGCGTCATTGCCGAAAGACTAGCAAATGAAGCCGGAAAAACAGTCCTGATAATTGATACCCGCAACCACATCGGCGGCAACGCATACGATCACTACGACAATCATGGCATCCTCGTACACAAATACGGCCCCCACATTTTTCACACCAATTCGCGCCCAGTTTTCGAGTATCTTTCGCGCTTCACCGAGTGGCGGCCCTACGAACACCGCGTCCTCGCCAGCGTTGACGGTCAACTGCTGCCAATTCCGATCAATCTCAACACCGTAAATAAACTTTACGGACTGAATCTCACCTCATTTGAAGTAGAAGATTTCTTCGCAAAAGTAGCAGAACCAAAGGATTACATTCGCACTTCCGAAGATGTAGTTGTCAGCAAAGTCGGTCGCGAACTTTACGAGAAATTCTTCCGCAACTACACCCGCAAACAGTGGGGAATGGACCCGTCGGAACTCGACAACTCAGTGATTGCGCGCGTACCCACTCGCACTAATCGGGACGATCGCTATTTTACCGATACCTATCAAGCAATGCCCCTGCACGGCTACACTCGGATGTTTGAAAAGATGCTTTCTCACCCAAACATCAAGGTGATGCTGAATACCGACTACCGGGAGATTGAGGGTTTTATCCCTTACGGGGAAATGATTTACACCGGGCCTGTCGATTCCTATTTCAATTATTGCTACGGCAAACTTCCTTACCGTTCCTTGGAATTCAAGCACGAAACACTGAACGTAGCCGTACACCAAGAAGCACCGGTGGTAAATTACCCCAACGAGCATTTATATACTCGCTGTACCGAGTTTAAATACCTCACGGGACAAGAGCATCTAAAAACTAGCATTGTCTACGAATATCCCCAAGCTGAGGGAGACCCTTACTACCCGGTTCCGCGTCCAGAAAATGCCGAAATTTACAAGAAATATAAGGCTTTGGCTGATGCAACTCCGGGAGTCTCTTTCGTGGGAAGGCTGGCGACTTACAGGTATTACAACATGGATCAAGTGGTCGCTCAAGCTCTGACAACTTACAAACAAATTACTACCAAGCCGGTGATTGAATTGGTAGAAAATGTTAACGGTTCTGCCTCTAATGTCAGCACATCCAATGGAGTCGCCCATCGCCCCGGCGCAACTTCTCTAGAAGTCGCTGCTGTCAACCACGGCAACAGCAACGGCAACGGGAAATCTGCTAGCAAGTAGCTGGAAGCTGCGAGTTACGGGTAAAACGGTAAGGTGCCCACAGAGCACCTTACTCGGTTTTCCTCAAAAGTTATTTAATAATTCAAACAAGCATTGAGGTAAACATGAACGTTCTAGTGAAAATTGTTTTGTCTCATGAGGTTTTGGAAATTTCTCAATTTGCTCAGTTTCAGAAAGAAATACAGCGCCTCATTGAAAGTGGCGGCAAAATTCTTATGCTGGATTTCTCAAAAATAAATTTCCTGAAAAATTCCGAGTTAATGGCTGTAGTGGCGATCGTAAAATTAGTTAGAGACAGCAAATGTATACTTTTGATCTCTGCCATGAGCGAACAAGTTAGAATTTTATTTGAACTCACGGGACTACAGCAAATATTTCATTGTTTGCCGTTTGCCGAAGAATTTTCTCTCAAAAGTGAGCTAACTGAACCGTTAGGAGGTTTACAAAGTGTTGCTAGCTAGAGGAAGAGGGGGAGAGTGGGACAGGGGGAGACAGGGGGATAGGAAAAATCTTCTTGGTTTATTCTTCCTGGTTTATTCTTCCTTCTTCTGACTAATGACTTCAGCACAAGAGATCCTTCAGATGAGCCTGTTTTAAGGTGCAGAAGTTTTGCAAATTAATCACCAAAAAACTTGTCAAAGTCGGGGTAATTGTCGCTAACCTATAAATATAACTTTGGGTAGATGTGCCGATGAGTTGGTTAGGTAGAGCACTTGAAAATTGCGAGATAGAAGAGTCTGCAACTCTTGATAGTAAGGTGACAGTTCAAGGGCGGAAAACAGGTTATCCGCGCCCCCAATTGCGCCGGAGCAACTGGATTTGTCTCAACGGTCAGTGGAGATTTGCTTACGATGACGCAGGCCACTGCGTGCAGCCGATCGATATTTCTGAGTGGACTCACACTATAGAAGTGCCGTTTGCTCCAGAATCGGCAAAAAGCGGGATCGGCGACACGAATTTTCACGCCAACTGCTGGTATGAACGCGAATTTGACGTACCCCACACAGAAGGCAGAGTTCTCCTCCACTTTGGGGCCGTAGACTACCGCGCCCGCGTCTGGGTGAACGGTCAGTTTGTCATCGAACACGAAGGCGGACACACTCCTTTCAGCGTAGACATTACACCAGTTGTGAACCTCAACGGGCCGCAGCGGGTGACAGTCTGGGCCCACGACGACCCGCAAGATTTGGAGCAACCGCGGGGCAAGCAAGACTGGCAAATAGAGCCCCACAGTATTTGGTATCCGCGCACGACCGGCATTTGGCAGACAGTCTGGGTAGAATTGGTGCCTCACACTTATATCGAGCGCATCCGCTGGACTCCCCAGTTTGAACGCTGGGAAATCGGTTTTGAAGCGTTTGTCGCCGGCGATCGCCAGTCGGGAATCCAAATTAAAGTTAAACTGTCGATCGGCTGTATGCTGCTGGTCAACGACACCTACGAAGTCATCAACGGCGAAATCCACCGCCGCATCGCCCTCTCCGACCCTGGTATCGACGACTACCGCAACGAATTGCTGTGGAGTCCCGAAAAGCCGACGCTAATTAACGCTCAAGTACAGTTGTGGGCCGACGGCAAACTACTCGACGAGGTTAAATCTTATACCGCCATGCGGACGGTCAGCATCCAGCGCGATCGCTTCATGCTAAACGGCCGCCCCTACTATTTGCGACTGGTGCTCGACCAAGGTTACTGGCCCGACACCATGATGACTGCCCCGAACGACGAAGCTTTGCGCCACGATGTCGAATTAGTCAAAGCAATGGGTTTCAACGGCGTCCGCAAGCACCAAAAAATCGAAGACCCCCGATTTTTGTACTGGGCTGACGTGCTGGGGCTCCTAGTTTGGGAAGAAATGCCCAGCGCCTACCGCTTCACTCCCAAAGCCGTGCAACGGCTGACGCGCGAGTGGACGGAAGTCATCGACCGCGACGCCAGCCACCCCTGTATCGTAGTCTGGGTGCCGTTCAACGAATCTTGGGGAGTTCCGAATTTAGTCGAAGCCGCAGCCCACCGCAACTACGTGCAAGCGCTGTATTTCTTGACAAAAACCCTCGATTCGACTCGCCCCGTCATCGGTAACGACGGCTGGGAAAGTATCGATACCGACATCCTGGCGATTCACGACTACGACAACAACCCGCAAACCCTAGCCAAGCGCTACGGGCCCGAAGTCCAGCTATCCGATTTGTTTAATCGCGGGCGTCCTGGCGGGCGAGTCCTCACCCTCGACGGCCACCCGCACCAAGGACAGCCGATGATGCTGACAGAATTCGGTGGCATCGCCTGCGCCGGTCGCGACAACCCCGATTTTTTCAGGGTTTGGGGCTACGTGCGCGCGTCGGACACGGTGGAACTCCAAAGGCGCTACACCGCGCTGTTAAAGGTGGTAAACCGAGTGGAAATGTTCAGCGGATTTTGTTACACGCAGTTAACCGATACTTTCCAAGAAGCTAACGGTTTGCTGTATGCCGATCGCACTCCCAAGTTTCCCCTAGAGGTCATCTCGGCGGCAACTCTCGGCTGGGATATTCCCGAAGAAAGTTCACAGCCGCCAGCTATTACTCACGGCTAATTGGCCAAACAGAGCATGGGGCATGGGGCCTAGGGAATTGGGAATTGGTGATTGGTGATGGGTAATTGGTAATTGGTAATTGGTGATGGGTGATTGGTAATAATTGCCCGCAGTTCCAAGTTATTGGATATAACAAGTCTCAATCATTTATGAACCTCTTCCAATGCCCAATGCCCAATGCCCAATGCCCAATGCCCGATGCCCAATGCCCAATGCCCGATGCCCAATGCCCGATGCCCAATGCCCCATTACCCATTACCCATTCGATTGATGTTTCAAAGTTTTTTCATGGGCGGATTTGAATGTTCCACCCACAGAGTGCAATCTGGAAAACGCCTCGATGTCACAGCCGCCACCGGTCACGATAAATTTGCAGCAGCCGACTACCAACGCTTGCAACAGCAAGGCATTTACACAGTCCGCGAAGGCCTCCGCTGGCACTTAATCGAACAGACACCCGGAAAATACGATTTTTCCAGTTCCCTGCCAATCATCCGCGCCGCCCGCGACATGAAAATGCAGGTAATTTGGGATTTGTTTCACTACGGCTGGCCAGACGATATTGATATTTTCAGTCCCGAATTTGTGTCCAGGTTTGCAAACATGGTGCGCGCTTTTATGGAAGTGCTGGCGAACGAAACCGACCAAACACCTTTTGTAACACCTGTCAATGAAATTTCATTTATTGCTTGGGCCGGCGGCGATGTTGCCTACATCAATCCGTTTGCAAAAGGGCGGGGAGACGAGCTAAAAATCCAGTTAATCAAAGCTGCGATCGCAGCGATAGAATCAGTTTGGGAAGTCAATCCCGACACCCGCATCGTTCAAATCGACCCCACAATTAACATTATTGCCGATCCTGACAAACCGGAGGATCGGGACGCGGCCGAAGGTTATCGCTTATCTCAATATCAAGCTTGGGATATGTTGGCTGGACGCTTTCGCCCCGAACTCGGCGGCAAGGAAAAATATCTCGATATTATTGGGGTGAATTATTACGATCGCAATCAGTGGATTCACAATGAAGAGCCGATGAAATACACCGATCCGCTGTACCGCCCGTTTCGCGAACTGCTGCAAGAAGTGTATGAGCGCTACCGTCGCCCCTTATTCATAGCAGAAACAGGCACTGAAGACGAGTTTAGACCTGTCTGGTTTAATTATGTGTGCACTGAGGTAGTGGCGGCGATGAAAGCAGGAGTTCCGATAGAGGGAATCTGCTTGTATCCGATTGTTAACCATCCGGGTTGGGACGACGACAGGCACTGTTACAATGGTTTGTGGGATTATTGCAATGAATCGGGCGATCGAGAAATTTACCAGCCTTTGGCGGATGAATTGCAGTTTCAAAGGCAGCAGATTGAACCGTTGCTGAAGTCGCAGGATTGATGATTGTTATATAATAATGAAACCCAACATCAACTGTTGTTGGGTTTCACTAAGTTCAACCCAACCTACTACAGGAATTTCGATCGAGCGGACACGATCTAAGAGCCCTTCTCACAATTTTGTATGTAATCTATCCAACCTCTTCGTTTTGAACTTTTTCACCTTGACTGGCTTTTGCTTCCAACTCTGCCATTTTTTCCATCCTTAGTTCATGTAATGTCTTCTTAATCGAACTAAGCCTTGCCCATTCATAAATATTTATAGAAGACCAACCAGTAACTTTCTTTCCCCACTTATTATAGGAGATTTCTTCCCCATTAAATTTGACAAATGTAGGATCAATTATTATAGCTTCAGAGCTTTCAAATGTTTTAATCTCAAGGCAATCGCCAGCTTTGATTATTTGCCAATCAAACAACTTGTCCATTCGAGGTAGAAAAGTTCTTTCAATGGCAGAAGCACTGGATATAATTTCTCCCTTGATTGTAGAACCTCCTCCGGCTAAACCCACGTAAAAATCATCCAGTTGTGCCGGAGGCAAAATTTTCTCCATACTCAAAAAACCTTGCTGTCCTATAAAAACAGGAGTGATATTAAGACAGATGGCGTCTACCCCATTTGCAATCAACCAAGCAACAGCAGAAAGAGTTTGCTCATCAAAGGATGAGGCTATAAGTATTATTCGTTGTTTTTTGTTAAAGGTTTTGAGTGCGTCATTGCTTGACAAGAATTTATTCAACTCTTGTCTCGCTTTTTCACTAGAGGTCAAATCACCTAATTCATACTCATCTTTGTGGATCTCTATATACGAGCTATAGACCAAATCTACAAGGGATTCAGGTGTAGAAATTTTGGCATAACTCGCGGCATACCTGATAGCTTGAAATTCAAAAGGTTCTTTCCTGGCTTTGATGTCTTGTACGTCGCGCTTAATCTCGATTAGAACAATATTGCCATCTGCATCAATGGCAGTTAAGTCGCTAATCCCGTTACTCGCATTACGAACTTGTTGACCTACAACTAGAAGAGTTTGGTCATCCCCAAAGAGCAAATTAATGTTTTTGCGTAAGAACTCTTCAATATGTCTTTCCTGTAAGTTTAAGTCTTTAAAGTTTCTAACTTTTATTTCTATTGCTTCGTTCCTTTGGATGCCGCTGTGGTCGAAAGTAACAGGTATGTACATCGCACTCCCCTTTGCTGCTATTGGCTGTCTAAGTGTTCAACTATATTGAGCCTATGTATCCGCTCAATAATCCGGGGTAAATCGCTCAACAATGCACCAGGAACCAAACTAAATCAAGCCGATTTTTGCCGTTGCTGCGGGATCTCACGTGTCTTCTCAGCAAAAACCCGGTTTCTGGCTATCCGTGCGTAAGTCCTAATAGCAATAAGGGCGGGCACAATGCCCACCCCACATACTAGATATCACTTTGATATCAGACTTAAATTTTCAATACCCCCAGGGGAATTCGAATCCCCGTCGCATCCGTGAAAGGGATGTGTCCTAGGCCTCTAGACGATGGGGGCGCGTCGTTGCGTTTGCTTGTGTTCCGCACCTTTATTACCTTAACTAATCTTTCCCAATCTGTCAACTACTTTGCGAAACTTTTTTTTCTACTCGTCCCAAAGCTCGTCACAGTAGGCTTTGAGGATGGCGGCGCAATTGCCGATCGCCCCGAGATGAGCAATTTCAAAGCCGTGGGTGTTCTGGGTGGGGAAAGCCAAACAAGCGGCGCGGGCTACGTGGCCGAACTTCATGGCGATCGAAGCATCGCTCCCAAAACCGCTAATTACCGCCAACTGCACCTCTACATCGGCTGCTGTGGCTGCTGCGCGCAATTGGGCGTTCAATCCCTCATCGTAGACTCCGTAGCCATCCTGAACCAGCAAAACCGGGTTTTCGCCGTCACGAATCGGGTATTCCGGCGCCAGAGGGCAAATTTCCAAAGCGATCAGCGCGTCCAACGGCTGGCGCTGGGTGAAATACAAAGCTCCGATCGCCCCAACCTCCTCCTTCGCCGACGCTACCAAATAAACATTCACCGCAGGCTCTTTCAAACATTCCGCCAGAGCCAGCAAAATCGCCACTGAAGCCTTGTTGTCCAGAGTGTAGCTGGCGATCCAATCCTTCAACCGCAGCGGGCGCTTGCGGTGCTTTCCCACCACCATCCGCGTGCCCGGTCGAATTCCGGCCTCGGCTAATTCCTCGGCGGTACACTTAGTTTCGATCCAGGCATTTTCCCACTTTAAAGAAACATCTTCCTGCTGAGCTTTCTGAGGAGATTCGTGAGAAACATGGCGCGAACCGAAGCTGAGAATGCCGCTAATTGTTTGCTTGTCTCCGAGCAAATCCACCACGCCTTCGCCGTAAACCCAAGGAAATGCGCCCCCCAATCTGCGGACTTCCACCCGGCCCCTCTCGCCTATTGTTTTAACTAGGGCGCCAATTTCGTCTTTGTGGGCGGTAATGGCGATCGACTTTTCGGGATTGCGACCCTTAATTAGGGCGATCGCATTGTCCGCGCGATCGAGCCAAGCATTCACTCCCAGGGCGGCGAATTTTTCCATCAACCGCTGGTTAATTTCCGATTCCGCACCGCTGGGTGAGTGCAGCATTACTAATTCTTCGATTGTTTGGAATAGGCGATCGAACTCTAACATTTTTTATTTTCGTTTTGAGGAGCGAATTTTGACGACATATATTAAAGCACATTTACCTACTATTTCCCGGCGGTACACTTAGTTTTAATTCAGGCATTTTCCCAATTGAAAGAAACATCTTCCTGCTGAGCTTTTTGAGGAGCGTAGGAATGAAGCAATTGGACGCAGCAAAGGGCGATTGAGTAACAAGATTCATGCGATCGCGTGGATGCGTTGGGCAATCCGTTGGGGTTTCACCTCACCCCCCGACAAACTGGTGACGCGAGCAGGAGGCGACCAACTGCAGCCATTACTGGTGGCGGATACACTGCTGGCTAACAAGGGCTATGATCCAGATCAGCGCGTGATTGACCGCCTCAATGCCGAGGGGAAGATCACCGTGATTTCCTCTCGTCGCAATTGCAAGACCCTGGAAACTTAGGATGCTCAATTGTACAAAGCCCGTCATTTGATTGAGAACTTTTTTCCCAAGCTGAAGCAGTATCAGGGAATCGCGACGCGCTATCACCCTAGGGCGGTGAACTTTCCGGCGTGCGATTCTTCTGGTTGCTGCCGTCATCGGGTTGAATTGATGACACCCCTAAATTAACTTGACAGTGCCGTAAACTAATATGCCTAACCTCTTAAGCACCTTCTTTTCTAGTAATTTCATTCCTCACGGGCATTGTTACCTCTGGAAACCGGGGTTAGTCTGGCTCCACTTAACCTCAGATGCCTTGACTACCCTCGCTTATTACTCGGTGGCGGTTGCCATTGTTTACTTTACGAATGGGCGTAAGGATCTGCCTGCCCACACGGTGATGCTGCTGGTTGGTTTCTTTTTTATCTTTGCCTTATGTGGCACGACGCACCTGATGGGAATAGTGACACTTTGGCACCCCATTTATTGGGTTTCAGGAGTGATCAAAGCTCTCACTGGTGTTTGGTCTTTCTATACATTCACCTTTTTACTGATTCCCTTAATTCCAGTGGCGCTCGATGCGCCAAGTCCAGCCCAACTCGCCCTTACAAACCAGGAACTAGAAGAGAGTCGCCGCCGTATCCAGGCGATTAATGTGGAGCTAGAGCAACGGGTGCATGAACGCACTGCCCAACTGGAAGCCTCTAATCGCACCAAAGACGAATTATTGATGCGTGAACAAATAATTCGGGCAGACGCAGAGGCAGCGAACCGTGCCAAGGATGAGTTTCTCTCGATTCTTTCTCATGAACTCAGAACTCCTCTCAATGCGATCTTAGGGTGGTCAACGATGTTAAGGCAGAAAAACCTGAGTGAGGATAAGGTGGCGCGGGCTTTGGAGACGATCGAGCGAAACGCGAAGTCTCAAGCCCAGCTCATCGAAGACATCCTCGATGTTTCTCGCATCATCACGGGTAAACTGCGCCTCCAAGTCCGTCCTGTCAACCTCGTGCCGGTGATTGAATCGGCGATTGAGTCTGTAAACTTGGCGGCTGAGGCAAAGTCAATTCGCCTGCAAAGCGTACTCGATTCTGAAGTTGGCCCGCTCTTGGGTGATGCCGATAGGTTGCAGCAAGTTGTGTGGAATCTACTTTCTAACGCCCTCAAATTTACGCCTAAAGACGGGCGAGTCGAGATTCGTTTGCAGCGGGTTAATTCCCATGTGGAAATTACTGTCAGCGACACTGGAGCAGGCATCAGCTCGGAATTTCTACCGTTTGTCTTCGATCGCTTCAGCCAGCACGACAGCACGACCACTCGCAGTTATGGGGGGTTGGGTTTAGGGTTAGCCATTGTGCGTCAATTAGTTGAATTACATGGCGGGACTGTAACGGTAGTGAGTCCAGGGATAGGACAGGGGACGACTTTTACAGTCAAACTGCCTGTGACGATTATCCATCTACCACCCAGCGCTCCAGAGCCCTTAAACTCGATCGTCAAGGCGAATGGGAGGTTTCAGGGATCGCCGACCCTTGAAGGCTTAAAAATCTTAGTGGTAGAGGACGAGGCTGACGCGCTAGAGTTGCTGAGCACGATTCTCGAAAAGTATGGTGCTGATGTCATGGCTGTTGCTTCGGTAAAGAACGCCTTGACCATTATCGAAACCGCAAGCGATCGCAGCCCCGATGTTTTAGTGAGCGATATTGGGATGCCGGATGAGGATGGCTACTCCCTGATCCGCAAGTTGCGTCAACTTGAAGTGCAGCGGGGCGGTAGGCTACCGGCGATCGCGCTGACGGCTTATGCCCGGAATGACGATCGTCAGCAGGCACTATTAGCAGGTTTTCAGATACATTTGACCAAACCCGTAGATGCTGCTGAGTTAGTGGCGGTGGTTGCCAGGCTCACCGGACGTATAAGCAGGTGCTAAAACCCAAGTGTTCAAGAACAAATGTTGCGTTTGAGATTGACACTCTCGATCGCACTATCTCTTAACCCAGACCACGTAATATGCGATCGATTATTCAGCAAGCCCTAATTATTAGTTGGAGACTAAAAACACAAACAAGGGTAATTATTGTATCACTGTTTAAATGCACAACAGCTTATATTTAGGTTGATTTATCCTTGATTACAAATATTCCCAAATCCTAATTTATTGATTGGCTTCAACGATTTAATTGATCCAATAAATCAATTCCAACCCTTTTATTTTTCTAGATGAGCTGGCTTATTTCTTACTTCTTTAATCCGCAGAGTGACAGAAGAGGGATATCAGGGTTTGGATCACAGGCTTACAGTGGCATTTTTTTTGCGGAGTGGTATAACTACTCAGAATGCACAAATATTGCAATTCCTCAAGCGCTGGTGGGAGATGGCAAATTATTACTGGGTCTAGAAAAATCCACAGGAAGCATCGAAGTGCCTGTCCCATTGGGCTTGCCAGCAGCAGGATCGGGCTGGTAAAGTTCGATACGATCGCGCCCAAGTCGTTTAGCTTGATACAGGGCTTGGTCGGCTGCGGCAATCAGAATTTCGGCTCCCGATTCCGATCCAGGAACAATACTCGCTACGCCCAGGCTGAGAGTGACGTACTCGCTCACCTGAGAACCAGCGTGCGGAAGCTGCAAAGCTGCGATTGTGAGCTGTATGTGTTCGGCTACGATCACTGCGCCTTGAATCGAGGTATTTGGCAAAATAACGGCAAATTCTTCGCCTCCGTAGCGAGCTACTAAATCGGCGGGGCGATTGACTGCATCGGCGATCGCCGCGGCGACTTGTCGCAAACATTCGTCTCCGCCTTGATGCCCGTAAGTATCGTTGTAACTTTTAAAAGAATCAATATCGCACAGAATTAGGGACATGGGCGTTTGTTCCCGGACTTGTCTGCGCCACTCCATTTCTAAATACTGATCGAACCGTCGGCGGTTTGCTAGCTGCGTGAGTGCGTCCGAAGTAGCCAAGCGCTCTAACTTGAGGTTGGCTGCTTGCAACTGCTGGTAGAGTTCTGCTTGCTTGATGGCGATCGCCAACTGGGTGGCCAGAGAAGACAGCAACTCTACTTCCAACTGCATCCACTGCCGGGGACTGCACTGGTGGGCCATCAGCAGCCCCCACAACTCCTCTCCTTGCACTAAAGGCACAACCAAATAAGCTCTCACCGCGAATTGGGCGAGCAAGTCAATTTGATATTGCGGCAAATCGGCGGCCAAGACATCGGCGATCGGTCGGATCGCCCGATGTTGGTACGCTTCGAGATAGAACTGGTCAAAACAGAATTTTTCCAGGGTTTCCCCCAACATGGGCTTGCAGTTGGCAGCTACAGATTCCACTGTTACCGCCCCCGTCGCCGGGGCGGCGCAGACACTGCCCGTACAGGGGTTGAAGCGGACGATCATCACTCGATCGGCCTGAAGGAACTGACGCACTTCTGTCACTGTCGTGCTGAGCACTTCGCCCAAATCCAGAGACTGGCGGATATGCTGAGTAATCGTCGCCATCAGCAGTTCTCGTTCGTTCTGCTGCCGCAGCGCCTCTTGTGCCCGTTTGTACTCGGTGATATCTTGAGCGGTGCCGAAAATTTGTTTGGGGCAGCCGTCGGCTGTGCGGGCGAAAACTTGGTCGCGGCAGCGAAACCAGCGCCATTCGCCCGATCGATGTTTGAGCCGATACTCCAACTCCAAAATATGCCCGTCTTGAGTCGAGGGAAATTTTTTCTGGTGGGCTTTGAGCCTCGGCAAATCTTCTGGGTACACCAAACTCGAGTACAAAGCAGTTTGCATCTGTAAAATTTCTTGGGGAGTGTAACCCAGCAATTTAGAAGCTTGACCGTTGACGTAGACGTTGCGCTGTTCTGTCAAATCGTAGATGTAGAGCAAATAAGGCGCCGCGTCAGCAATTTGCTGGATGAAATGCTGGCTCGATCGCAATTCTTCCTCCACCCGCTGACGCACTTGCACTTCTTCCACAGCTTGATCCCGCATTGTGCGGTAAGCTTGGATGCGATGGGTGAGGTCGGTCACGTCTTGAATCACCAGCAGCGCGTAGAACGATGGGGCATTGACCCCCGGCCATATTGATGACGAAGCTGAGGGTGGAGATTCCCTAGACAAAAAAGCACTTCTTGATGAGCCGACTCCGACACTACCCTCTGATTCCAACTCAAGAGTATGGAGAATCCAGTCTCTAATCTCCTGTTCTTCAATGCCAGCCTCCAGTGCCGGCACAGCAGTCACAGTAGTTTGCTGAATTCGCTGCTGGCCGTCTTGCCAAGTTGCCGGAATCAGGTGTTTGTGAATTTGAGAAGAAAAAATTGTTGGCGGGCCTCCTGCAAAGATTTGCTTGAAGCGAGTGGCGTACTTTAACTGACTCAGGTGAGGAAAATGGGTTGTGATCTTTGTTCCCAATATTTGGCTGCGGGGAATTTTAGTCCACTCTTCCAGACAAGTGTTCCAAAACAGCACCACAAAATCATCTTGCAGCAAGCAGGCGCCGACTGGTACGCTGTCGAGAACCCCAAACTTTTCCTTAATACTTTTGCTCTCCTCAATCATAGACCCCCGGCAAGTTGATTGATAGCAGTCAACAAGGTGTCAAAGGAATTAACATTGAAAATAAGAATGATATCTCCTTCAATGTGAAGCCTTTCAATCATGAAACTGGTCTGGGCTAATAAAACAACTGTATCAGTAGCTAAACCGCCAGATATCAGCAAACTAGCAATCGTCCCTTCGCTATAAGTGGGAATTGAATAGTTCAGGCGCTGCTGAAGTACGTTGCTGATTGCACCCATGACCCCATTAATTACAATATTTCCCACTTCACTTAGCGTACCAATTTTGACTGAATCGAGATCCTGAGTTCCAGCTTCTTCCCCTGTAAGCATTGTCACCAGCAGGGCAGCGCTGTTTGTGGGAAAGACTAGCTGGGCAATGCCTCCAAAGGAGCCTGTGAATTTGAGCTGGACAGCGGCGATTTGCTCGCCGTTGAGGTGTTGCTCTAACTCTTCTTCCACGTCGATGGGAGTCAGGATTTGAAGGTAGGGGATTTGCAAGCGAATCGGGGAGTCGATCATGTCGTTCAAAACCCCTGCGGCTTGACCGATCCCGATGTTGACGAGTTCCTGCAAAGCATCGAGCTGTCGAGTGCTTAATTTCATTGTGTGCTCTCCTCGCTGACACTAAGAGCTTTTTTGATCCACCCGATTAGTTCGTCTGAGTTGGGCATTTTGTGAATGACTGCCAGGGCTCCGAGTTCCATGCACTCGGAGCGGGTGCTTGCTTGGATGTCTGCGGTAATTACGATCACTGGAATTTTATATCCTCGATCGCGCATGGCTTGCAGGACTTCCCTACCTTCCATTTCCGGCATCAGCAGGTCTAATAGCATACAGTTTGGGGTTTTAGTGCCGAGCAGTTCTAGAGCTTCTGGGCCGCTGGATGCTTCCCAAGTCTCGTATCCTTCTGCTCGCAGGATTTTGCAGATTACCCTGCGAGTCAACCACGAATCTTCGACAACGAGAATTGATGTCACTACGTTCTCCTCCTTCTATTGTTTAGGACTGACCGGCGTTGCAGGTACTGCTTTTATTTTGACAGTAATTTAAAGTGCTGGGACGGTGTGTGATCGAGCTTCACTCGGAATTCCTGTTCTTAAAAACTAACGCATTAATGTGTGGGATAGTTTAGTATCTTGGACTATGTTAAGAAAAAACCCGGTTTCTGAATGAAACCAGGTTTGCGGGATCTCTATTGCTCTAACAAGGGCACTCAATTATAGATGACCAAACGCTTCCGGAGGGACTCTACTCGCTGTTTGGCCGTGGTATTGTCTGGATCGCAGGCGAGAGCTTGTTCGTACATCTCCAAGGCTTGAGTTGTTAATTTCTTGCGCTCGTAGGCGTGACCCAGATTATTGAGAGATGTAACGTATTCTGGCTGCAACTTCAGAGCTTCTTTGTAGTGGCGGATCGCGATGTCGTACTGTTCTTGGCCAAAGTGTGCAAAGCCGAGGGCGTTGTAAATAACAGCTTGATTTTCTTCGCCTTCTAAGTCTTTGGCTTTCAGGGCTTTTTGAAACAGTACGATCGCCTGCGAGTAAAGCTTCTTATCTAGATAGATACTTCCTAATTCGTAGTATTCCTGTGCTGTTCCTTTTTCTACTGTCAGCTTATTTTCTAAGCGTTCCAGAGACATTTCCAGCTTCCGAGTTTTGAGAATCTGGCGCACCACAAACCAGGAACTGCTGCCGAGTATAGCGAGCAGGACTGTCAGGTAAACAATGAGCAAATTACTATCCATGTTTTTCTTAAATTTAGGTATGTCTGTGGAAGGTTTTATTTATTTTAAGGCGCTAGCAATCTCTGAGATTTGCCTCTGCAACTGTATAAAAAACAAGGAAATAGCGATCGACCGGCCCGATCGCGATTTCTGAAAAAGCAAAAATCCAGAAGTAAGAACAAAGAAGGAAACTTGGTCTCAACCTCCTAAATTCATCAGGAGTTTTCCTTCTCTGGCAGACAGTTAAATCTTTCTTACTTCTGCTTTGTGCATTCTGAAAATCAAGCTAAATTTCAGGCTCCGGCTCGATTAGCCATTTCCACGACTTTACCGAATGTTGCCGGGTCAATGATCGCCATTTGTGCCAGCATTTTGCGGTTGATTTCGATGTTGGCTTTCTTCATGTTGCCGATCAGTCTGCTGTAGCTCGTGCCGTGCTGGCGCGATGCGGCATTGATCCGAGCAATCCACAGGCGGCGGAAATCGCGTTTGCGTTTTTTGCGATCGCGATAACCGTTACGCAGGGCCTGCATCACCCGTTGGTTAGCTGTGCGGAACTGTTTCGACTGTGCGCCTCGGAAACCCTTGGCTAATTTGAGAATTTTTTTGCGGCGCGCTCTGGCGACATTACCGCGTTTTACCCGTGTCATCTTTAATTTCCGTTAAACTTTACAAGTATGGAAGCATTAACCGCACGTTAGCATCGTTGGTTTCGTCGATGACGACCAGCTTAGATAGACGGCTTTTGCGAGCTGAACTTTTGTGCTGTAGCAAGTGGCTTTTGTAAGCTTTGCGGCGCACAATTTTACCGCTGCCGGTCGCTCTAAAGCGCTTTGCGGCTGCTTTGCGAGTTTTGAGTTTTGGCATGAACTGGTGTTATTTGGACACAAGCTTATACCGTATCACGTTTGTGCTACTTTCTGCAAGGGAGATTTGCGGGTTGGGGGTGGCGCTGCATTTCCTGCGATATACAGGATGGGCGATCGGGTAATCTTGCGGTAGTTTGCGGGAGTTGAGACCTGGTATAAAATGTTATACCGCAGTTGCGGTATCATTAAGCGTTGATGAAATTCAATCTCCCAAGAATTTAGTTCCACAGGTTCCGGCGAGCCGGGCCGTACCTTTCTCGGTCGATTTATTTCGCAATAATTAAACCATAAGTTTCTTGACCACGAATTTCAAAGGTGGTACCCGCCCCGTGATTTATCCGTGGAATCAATCGAAAATCGAAAATCGAAAATCAGAAGAGCCCCCGCATTTATCCGTGGGGTCGCCTCTAAAATCTAAAATCTAAAATCTAAAATCGATTGACTGACTTTGCAGCCACATATTCAAGTTTTGAGTTTAATCATTACCAACTACCATCAGCTATCAAACAATTTAATACGAATTTAATAACTGAATTATATATTTATATAACACGATATATTTTAGCTATTTAATTAATAAATACTAAAAAAGGTTCAAGGCGGTTGAAACCCCATAAATCAAGGAGGTATTTAAGCGGGATGGAGTATTAAACTCTCAATACAGGTCTTTCGGGATTTTCGGGATTGGGAACTAGACGCTGATTTTTGCAATCTACCAGCAAATCTAAAGTTTCTAACACTGTTTGACCGATGAGTACCATATCGCCTAAAACCATTGCCGCCTCAATTGTCTCGCGCCCTTCTATTTCAATGATAACAGGCTCAGTCAATCCTACTGTTTCTTGTCGGCCATCAGCATATTTTGCTATTTCCTGACTCCGAATTCTTAAACCGAGCTGCTCTACTACATCCGCAGGTAACGCAGTTCTGACTGCGCCACTATCTATCAGTGCTTCTGCTTCGTATACGCGCAACAGAGTTGGATTGAGCACTCCTCGGCTCACTAAGGCTTCATCAATGGCATTCGTTAGCTTGACTTTGACTCGAACTGCACCCATATTTTTGCTGGCTTGAGTTAGATCGCGATCGAGATTTATCATATCGCCTCTTTTCGTCTAGAAAGTCTACCTTTGATTATAGCCACAATTTATGGTTGTAAGGTTCGCACTGCACACCCTACAAGTAGAGTTTGTAGGTAAGTCTTACAGCGTATTTCTGGTTTAGGAAGTGCAGTAGGGACAAAGGCTTTCGCCGTGTCCCTACGGGGATATATCACTCTTGTGGGGAGTAGGGGTTGGGCATCCTGCCCGCCCTAAACATACAAGTTAAATGCACAACAGCTTACTCATCTTCTGCATAGATAAACCGATACAATTCGCTAGGATCTGGTTCGGCGCTTTTCTCAGCAAAATCGACTGCATCATCAATTACTGCTTGAATCTTATTATCGATCTCTTTCAATTCTTCAGCAGTCGCCAAAGTTCGATCGATCAACTCAGCAGCCAACTTCTTAATCGGATCGCGGGGGAACCAATATTCCTTCTCTTCCTTAGAACGCAACTCATCAGGATCTGCCAAAGAATGGCCGCGAAAGCGATAAGTCAAAGCCTCAATCAAAGTCGGCCCCTCGCCGGCCCGCGCCCGCGCTACAGCTTCCTTCGCCACTTCCCGCACCGCCAAAACATCCATCCCATCAACCTCAAAACCAGCCATGCCAAAAGCATGAGCTTTTTTGTAAATCAGCGGGTCAGAAGTAGCTCGCTCGTGGGCCATCCCGATCGCCCATTTGTTGTTTTCCACAACATAAATAATCGGCAACTTCCACAAAGCCGCCATGTTCAAACACTCAAAAAACTGCCCGTTATTTGCAGCACCATCGCCGAAAAAACAAGCTGTCACGCCATCGGAACTTTCATCCCCCAAAGCTTCGCGCCGGTACTTCGATTGAAAAGCCGCCCCCGTAGCTACAGGAATCCCCTCAGCCACAAAAGCATAACCTCCCAATAGTCGGTGTTCGGCCGAAAACATGTGCATCGAACCGCCGCGGCCTTTCGAGCAACCTGTTTCCTTCCCGAACAACTCCGCCATTACCTCCCGCGCCGGGACGCCCGCGCTCAAAGCGTGAACGTGATCGCGGTAGGTGCTGCTGACGTAATCAGTGTCATCCCGGCGCATCGATCGAATCACGCCAGTAGACACAGCTTCCTGACCGTTGTACAAGTGGACAAAACCAAACATTTTGCCCCGGTAGTACATCTCAGCACACTTGTCCTCAAAGTAGCGCCCCAAGACCATATCCTCGTAGAGCATCAAGCCCTCATCCCGAGAAATGGTTACGCTTTGCGCGTCAAAAACTGGTAAAGTCCGTTCCTGAACCATAAATAATTAATACCCGACGATCGGCTTCCTAGACATCTAAATTTAAACCCAGATGGGACACAAGCGCAGCAGAAAACGATCGCACCTTTTCTGTGCAGCAGTTCACCAATTGTTAAAATGAGTTTGGCAGGCGGGGCGGATTGCCGGGACTCGGAGAACCAACTCCCATCTAAACCCCATGCACGCGAATGATATAATTCCATTACTCTCAAACCCGAAAATGCTCAAGAGTCAAACCACTCATTTAGCTGACGGGCAGTGGGGCTTTCCATTTTCCTCACTGTAAAACGCTGTAGAGGGAAAAAAATCAGAGGCTCTCTACGGCAAGTCCAACATACCGTGAATGGGGCGGTTGGAAGCCAACACCAGAATTTTTGATTTGGTTTGCGGGAGTATGTCACTTAAGATAGGCTAATTCAGTTGCTAGCGCTTTGGGGAAGTGGACAGTGTTAATTCCACTAGATTACTACCGGATTTTGGGTCTACCGATTCAAGCTACTGCCGAACAGTTGCAGCAGGCTCACCGCGATCGAACTTTACAGCTTCCGCGCAGGGAGTATTCTGAAGTTGCGATCGTCGCCCGCAAACAACTGCTCGATGAAGCCTGCGCCGTTCTGTCAGACTCAGAGGGGCGCAAAGCTTACGATGCCAGTTTTTTAGCCAAAACTTACGATCGAGAGTCGGAAGCCGCACAGGAAGCCAAGCACCAGAGGTCAAAAACCTCAGCAGGCCCGGCCACCTTCCTGCAAGACGCAGGAGAAACCGCTCCGGCAGAGTCCAAGGCTTTAGAGGCTGCTCCCGACCCCCACACTCCAAGTATTGAAATCGATGACAACCAATTCGTAGGAGCCCTGCTCATACTGCAAGAACTGGGAGAATACGAACTCGTACAGAAGCTGGGTCGCCCGTATCTTAACAATGGCAGCATCGCGATCGCAGAAGGTCGTTTCGGCGACCCTCAGCTCGTGAGGCCAGATATAGTTTTAACCGTCAGCCTTGCCTGTCTAGAACTCGGCCGCGAACAGTGGCAGCAAGGTCAGTACGAAAATGCCGCAAAATCATTAGAAGCAGGTCAAGAATTGCTGCTGCGCGAAAGCCTATTTGCAAGCGTGAGGGGTGAAATGCAAGCCGACATATACAAACTCCGTCCGTACAACATTTTAGAGCTATTATCGCTTCCCGAAGAAAAAGTCGCCGAGCGTCGCAAGGGACTGCAAATCCTGCGAGAAATGCTTCAAGAACGAGGCGGTATCGACGGTTCGGGAGACGATCGATCGGGTTTAGGAATAGAAGACTTCCTCCGGTTCGTGCAGCAAATGCGTAAACACCTAACCAGCAGCGAGCAGCAGGCGCTATTTGAAGCCGAAGCCGGCCGCCCCTCCGCAGTCGCCACTTACCTCTCGGTCTACACCCTGTTAGCCCAAGGATTTGCCGCCAGACAGCCATCGATGATCCGTCGGGCAAAGCTGATGCTGATGCAGCTCGGTCGCCGCCAAGACGTTCACCTGGAAAAAGCCGTCTGTTCCCTGCTGCTGGGCCAGACAGAAGAAGCCAGCAGAGCCCTCGAACTCAGTTCGGAAAAAGAACCCCTGGCCTTCATTCGCGAGCATTCCCAAGATTCACCCGACTTGTTGCCCGGACTGTGCTTGTACGCCGAACATTGGCTACAAGAAGAAGTGTTTCCCCACTTCCGCGACTTGGCCAACGAGTCAGTGTCATTGAAAGACTACTTTGCTGACCCGAAAGTACAAGCTTACCTAGAAGCTTTGCCACAGGACGCAGAAACCGCCAACGAATGGGTCGTCGTGCAGCCCCGCGCCGGCAAGCAGCCAGGGCGACTGCAACCGACAGCAGGCCGATCGCCGGCTGCCATACCCCCACAGCCACCCACAGCGAAGCAGGGAGCCAGTACAGTCACCTTGACCCCCGTACCGGGCGACGCTTCCACCGCAGCTTCGGGCGCGAAATCCCAGGCAACGGTGGCCGCGCCTAGCGCTGTTGCCCCCGTGTCTATCCCGATAGCTACAGTGCCACACCCTGCAGAATCGACTTCCAAACATCGCAGACGCCAACATTCAGGGCGAAGCGGAGCAAGCGGCAATGGGCTAAAGGGCGATTTTGCCGATCGAGCGCGCACCAAGGCAGCAGAAATTACCGCCCAAGTCAAGTCCATGCCTCCAAACAGGCTGGCTTTGTTTCTAGTCGCAGGTGTCGTGAGCCTGTTACTTTTGTGGTTAATACTCAGTCTCTTGGCTAGCGCGATGCAAGCCCTATCGGGCCCCCTCCAAGGAGAGCAAGCCCTCGTCCGCCTGGAAGAACCGCCGCTGGAAATCCCTGCCGTGGCCCCGACCCCAGAGCCGAGCGCAGCAGGCGCAGTGTCGGGAGAAATCAATGAGGTAGCAGCAAAAGACTTAGTTCAAGGCTGGCTATCGGCGAAAGCAGCGGCTTTGGGCCCCAATCACGCTGTCGAAGAATTAAAGCAAGTTCTGACAGAACCGGCTTTGTCTCGCTGGCAATTGATGGCAGAAGCTCAACAGCGTAACAACGCGCACCAGCGTTATGTACACAAGCTGCAAGTTAATGGAGTTACCACAAATCCGACTAATCCCGATCGCGCCCAAGTAGATGCCCAAGTCTCGGAAAAAGCCGAAGTGTTCGATCGTTCTCAACTCGTTTCTTCGCGCAATGAAAACCTGCGGGTGCGCTACGACTTGATCCGTCAAGAGGGACAGTGGCGGATTATGGATTGGCAAGTGATTAAGTAAGGAATTGTTCAGTTGACAGTTGATAGTTGACAGTTGACAGTTGACAGTTGACAGTTGACAGTTGACAGTTGACAGTTGACAGTTGACAGTTGACAGTTGACCTGGGATACCGACATCTACCTGGAAGGAAGAGGATTGGAGTAAGCTGAAGTGCATTTAAATTGTAGAGTCAAATTTAAGAAAAGTCTTGTGGGGTGGGCGTCTCGCCCGCCCAAAAAATACAATTTAGATGCCCAACAGCTTAATGAACAGTCTTCTTTTAATTTCTCCTGATCGGGGCTCTGGCTGTAAACCTATTCTTTCTGGTAATTGGTAATTGGTAATTTTTGCTGGCTAATTACTAATTACCAATTTCTGATTATTAGTTAAATTTTTAATTCCAAAAGCGGGAGTTTTGAATTGCAGATTATTGTTGAAGGCTGGCGTTTTATTTATCATTCCTATTGCGTAGCCAATCAATTTCAACTGCTGGAAATGCTCGATCGCCCGCGAGGACAAATTGAGCTTTTCCACCGCGATATGCCCTACATTGACGCAGCTTGGGAGACGAAAATTAGTTTGTTCGATCGCCCAAATGAAACATTACTTCGCAGCATTAAGAGCCCTGGGGTAAATCAGTCAGCGGATGTTACCCTGCGAATGTACTGCCCGTGGGATTTCTCGGCATCCAGCAGCGCTCAAACTTGGGTATTTGCAGCCACAGAATGGGGGATTATTACGAGTTCAGTATTACAGGCGATGGGTGTTAAGTCGATCGCCGAAACCCCGGTTAACTCAGAAACGAAAATTATTACACCTTCAGCTTGGTCAAAAGCCGGCTTAATTCGCAGCGGAGTTGAGGCCGATCGCATTGCCGTTGTACCTTTGGGAGTCGATCCTCAGATTTATTATCCTGCTGCGGGCGATCGGCGTCAATCACTGCGCCAAAGCTTGGGCTGGTCAAACTATTTTATATTTTTAAACATCGGAGGGCAAACGGATCGCAAAGGTATTCGCCCTTTATTAAAAGCCTTCGCTGCGGTAGTTGACAAATATCCAGATGCGAGATTAGTTTTAAAAGGTTCTGAACTGCTTTATCCGTCGAGAGACGAGATTGCCCAAGCCTGCCGAGTTGTGCTCAACGATGCGGAAAGAGCGAGGGTTTTACCAAGATTAATTTATACGGGTAGCCAGCTATCTTTTGCTCAAATAGCAGAGTTTTACCAAGCAGCAGATGTTTATGTTTCTCCCTATTTGGCAGAAGGTTTTAATCTGCCGGTGTTGGAAGCTGCAGCTTGCGGTTTGCCTGTTATTTGCACTGGGGGCGGCCCTACGGATGATTTTACGCGATCGGACTTTGCACAGCGGATCGAAAGTAAATTTACGGCTGTCGTGAGTGACGGGGAAACCTTATTTATCTTAGCTCCTGAGTGGGAACATTTGACTGATTTGATGCAAAGGGCGATCGAACAGCCTGGAATCGCTGCGAAAGCGAGGGTTGCGGGCCCGGCTTTTGTGGCTGAAAATTTTACTTGGAGGCGCGTAGTCGATCGATTGCTTGAGGTTATGGGAGGAGATAGAAAGAGAGAGGACAAGTCTATTTTTGAGCCAATAATTTTGTAGTTTGGGCGTTTCAAGCCCTAGATGGGGAAATAGGTTTTTTCCGGCGAAGATGCTGCCGCACCTACTGGTTTAGGTGCAGCAGATGTTTCAATCCCTGATAGGGTTTTAGGTTTTTTCCGGTCAATCTCTACCTTGCAACCCGCAGAATACACTACGCTTCAATCCCTGATAGGGTTTTAGGTTTTTTCCGGCAAGCTGAAATAGTAACCAAGAGCATAGAATACGCAGTTTCAATCCCTGATAGGGTTTTAGGTTTTTTCCGGCAAGAGGTATTTCTTCCTTGTTCATAAAAAAATGGTTTCAATCCCTGATAGGGTTTTAGGTTTTTTCCGGCTTTCCAACTCTGGGCGAATCGCTTCTTTCTCCCAGTTTCAATCCCTGATAGGGTTTTAGGTTTTTTCCGGTCGCTATTTGTATTCATATCTAAGCCTCTGCCGCGTTTCAATCCCTGATAGGGTTTTAGGTTTTTTCCGGCTTTGTGGTCATGTTGATTAGTGGTTTTGAGGGTTGTTTCAATCCCTGATAGGGTTTTAGGTTTTTTCCGGCTTAGAGAACTTAAGAATCGTCATGGAACATTTAGGTTGTTTCAATCCCTGATAGGGTTTTAGGTTTTTTCCGGCCATTTCTTACCTGATAAGCCAAAATATTTAGCAAGTGCGTTTCAATCCCTGATAGGGTTTTAGGTTTTTTCCGGCTTGCAAGCTCGATATCAGATTACGCTCTTTCTTGTTTCAATCCCTGATAGGGTTTTAGGTTTTTTCCGGCAGGGAACCAAAATGATTATCAAGCTAAAAGAATTAAGGTTTCAATCCCTGATAGGGTTTTAGGTTTTTTCCGGCGGATTGAGTACAAATTTATGCAGCGGCGACCGTCCGTTTCAATCCCTGATAGGGTTTTAGGTTTTTTCCGGCCCTGGTACTTCGGCAGTGGAACCCCAGCCAATATGTGTTTCAATCCCTGATAGGGTTTTAGGTTTTTTCCGGCGTCATGATTAATTTTGCTTCAAGTGTTCTGATCCGTTTCAATCCCTGATAGGGTTTTAGGTTTTTTCCGGCGCTAAAAATGAAGAAGACGGGTTAGACCTGACAGTTTCAATCCCTGATAGGGTTTTAGGTTTTTTCCGGCTATCACAACCTCCCAGCTAATACACCAATAAGCATTTTGTTTCAATCCCTGATAGGGTTTTAGGTTTTTTCCGGCCTAAATACAAAGAGTGGACAACTTCACAACAACGGTTTCAATCCCTGATAGGGTTTTAGGTTTTTTCCGGCGAAAATGTTTTGCCGGGGTAAAAGTCTTCATCAGTTTCAATCCCTGATAGGGTTTTAGGTTTTTTCCGGCAGAACGCTTCCTAAATCACAAGCAGACGCATCCTATGTTTCAATCCCTGATAGGGTTTTAGGTTTTTTCCGGCGTGAGGCTGGTTAAACGCGCAAATACACGGCTATAGATGGTTTCAATCCCTGATAGGGTTTTAGGTTTTTTCCGGCTAGAAATTGCTTTTGATACAGAATCAATATCAGCGTTTCAATCCCTGATAGGGTTTTAGGTTTTTTCCGGCTCGGCAGAAAGTCTGAAGCAAAAATCACCCCAAGTATGTTTCAATCCCTGATAGGGTTTTAGGTTTTTTCCGGCACCCTTTTTCAAGGGGCCGCTACCACTATACACGAGTTTCAATCCCTGATAGGGTTTTAGGTTTTTTCCGGCTTAGAGAAGCCAAACCAAGTGAGATAAATTGCTGGAGTTTCAATCCCTGATAGGGTTTTAGGTTTTTTCCGGCAATCTACCTTCTATACGCTATCGGGTACGTCACTCGTTTCAATCCCTGATAGGGTTTTAGGTTTTTTCCGGCTTACTCGCGCATCATTCTCGGCTTTATCAATACCCAGTTTCAATCCCTGATAGGGTTTTAGGTTTTTTCCGGCGTTAATGCAGCAGCAGTTGGAGTTAATGCAGCAAAAGTTTCAATCCCTGATAGGGTTTTAGGTTTTTTCCGGCCCTGCATTTTGGGCCGTGATGAAAGCTTGGGATTCGTTTCAATCCCTGATAGGGTTTTAGGTTTTTTCCGGCTCACTCAGCCAACACTCAGGCACTGGCAGAACTAGGTTTCAATCCCTGATAGGGTTTTAGGTTTTTTCCGGCGCTGTCTCTCGGTGGTTTGGGTGGTGTTGTGTTATTGTTTCAATCCCTGATAGGGTTTTAGGTTTTTTCCGGCTCGCCCTTAAAGACAAATCGGCCGCTACCTACATATCCGTTTCAATCCCTGATAGGGTTTTAGGTTTTTTCCGGCTTTAACTAATTATAAAAATACACCTAAGTTGTAACTAGTTTCAATCCCTGATAGGGTTTTAGGTTTTTTCCGGCTCGACAGCGGGAAGCATGAGCGAGTTCATCAGTGGTTTCAATCCCTGATAGGGTTTTAGGTTTTTTCCGGCTGGCTAAAGCTTCTGCCTCTTGCAATGAGTCTGTCACGTTTCAATCCCTGATAGGGTTTTAGGTTTTTTCCGGCAATAACAAAAGCATGATACAAGCGTGATATAAGCGTGTTTCAATCCCTGATAGGGTTTTAGGTTTTTTCCGGCGGCTGGTATGCTGCGATAGTTTTTCACACTGTCAGTTTCAATCCCTGATAGGGTTTTAGGTTTTTTCCGGCTTACTAATTATTGAATTTTTGCTGTGCCTCTCTTGTTTCAATCCCTGATAGGGTTTTAGGTTTTTTCCGGCGAGTTGTCTCCTGATTATATTGAAGTGATTTTACGTTTCAATCCCTGATAGGGTTTTAGGTTTTTTCCGGCTTTGCTTTTATTTTTACTAGCATTTTTTCCCTTAGTTTCAATCCCTGATAGGGTTTTAGGTTTTTTCCGGCTTGAGCATCTACAATCATTTGAGCGGGTGCAAGGGTAGGTTTCAATCCCTGATAGGGTTTTAGGTTTTTTCCGGCTCTATCGGCATCCATTAAAGCCCTCAATCAATCAATAGTTTCAATCCCTGATAGGGTTTTAGGTTTTTTCCGGCATACTCCGTTAGTATGACTACCCCTGTAACCATAAGTTTCAATCCCTGATAGGGTTTTAGGTTTTTTCCGGCCCATAATGCTCGGAGATTCTCGCCTCTAATTGCGAGAGGTTTCAATCCCTGATAGGGTTTTAGGTTTTTTCCGGCGAAGGCCGCCAAGTCTGGCCGCTGGGGTCATCGTGGTTTCAATCCCTGATAGGGTTTTAGGTTTTTTCCGGCTTTAACAACAACTCCTTTTGTCACAAGAATTCTGGGGTTTCAATCCCTGATAGGGTTTTAGGTTTTTTCCGGCTCTGTGCATTACTACTTATTTGGATCAGCCTACTATTGTTTCAATCCCTGATAGGGTTTTAGGTTTTTTCCGGCAATATTGCTTCAACATCTGCAAGCGTCACCCGCGAAGTTTCAATCCCTGATAGGGTTTTAGGTTTTTTCCGGCAAGTGAAGTTCTAGGCGATCCTGCTCAATTTGAGTTTCAATCCCTGATAGGGTTTTAGGTTTTTTCCGGCGCAATCCATCCCAGAAGGGAGGAAGCGATGCACCCGGCGTTTCAATCCCTGATAGGGTTTTAGGTTTTTTCCGGCTCTTCCTAATGGATTCTGCTGCCAGTTAGACCATGTTTCAATCCCTGATAGGGTTTTAGGTTTTTTCCGGCTTTTCTAATTGCTTAGCCAGTTTCCCTTGGGCTATTAAGTTTCAATCCCTGATAGGGTTTTAGGTTTTTTCCGGCCGAACTTTCTTTCACTATCAATGAACTACAAAAGCTTACGTTTCAATCCCTGATAGGGTTTTAGGTTTTTTCCGGCGCAGTAAGTAGAACCCGTAGTGCTATGAGTCCAGTAGTTTCAATCCCTGATAGGGTTTTAGGTTTTTTCCGGCGAAAAATTATGCGTTTTTAACTCTTACAATTCGTGTTTCAATCCCTGATAGGGTTTTAGGTTTTTTCCGGCACGCTTAGCAAGGGTGTCAGTCTAACTGAAATCATGTTTCAATCCCTGATAGGGTTTTAGGTTTTTTCCGGCTTAAATCGATCGCGCGCCATCTGCTCTTTTGTTTCGTTTCAATCCCTGATAGGGTTTTAGGTTTTTTCCGGCTTTAGATTCTAGATTGTGCCGATCGCCCAACAAGTTTCAATCCCTGATAGGGTTTTAGGTTTTTTCCGGCTCAAAGTTGCCAAACTAGACACCCCACACAGCGTTTCAATCCCTGATAGGGTTTTAGGTTTTTTCCGGCGATCGCCTGTTGCGGACTTGCCTGAATCGCTTTTGTTTCAATCCCTGATAGGGTTTTAGGTTTTTTCCGGCGCAAGCGCGCACTTCTACGGCAGCATAATTATTTGCTCCGTTTCAATCCCTGATAGGGTTTTAGGTTTTTTCCGGCTGAGGCCATCGGCTTGCAATGGAAACACATAGAGTTTCAATCCCTGATAGGGTTTTAGGTTTTTTCCGGCCTGAAATCCCTGACCGGGTAGCCACTGGCCGGCATAGTTTCAATCCCTGATAGGGTTTTAGGTTTTTTCCGGCGATATGCCCAAGGATACTCTCAGAAATCAGGCTTTAGGTTTCAATCCCTGATAGGGTTTTAGGTTTTTTCCGGCAATATATGCAAAAGTGTTATCAATAGAGAGTGTGCCGTGGTTTCAATCCCTGATAGGGTTTTAGGTTTTTTCCGGCAGTGGAAATTTGTGCCGATCGACCTGCTGCGACGTTTCAATCCCTGATAGGGTTTTAGGTTTTTTCCGGCCTTGCTCAATCAGTACGTCTCAATGCGAATTCCCGTTTCAATCCCTGATAGGGTTTTAGGTTTTTTCCGGCGTACAGAATTTATCAACACCATTGTAAACGTGCGAGTTTCAATCCCTGATAGGGTTTTAGGTTTTTTCCGGCAAAAAAGTGTCCGAAATTTCGGACACTTTGAAAACTGCGAGTTTCAATCCCTGATAGGGTTTTAGGTTTTTTCCGGCCGCGGTCAAAGTAGCGCGGGGCGGGAACGACGGGGTTTCAATCCCTGATAGGGTTTTAGGTTTTTTCCGGCTTGAACCGGGAAGGTTGGCAGATGGCGCGCCGTAGTTTCAATCCCTGATAGGGTTTTAGGTTTTTTCCGGCAGGATATTGACGAACACAGGCGCCAAGAACTCGAAGTTTCAATCCCTGATAGGGTTTTAGGTTTTTTCCGGCGCTATTTACTAAAGTGCTAAACAAACTCAAGTTTAGAGTTTCAATCCCTGATAGGGTTTTAGGTTTTTTCCGGCTCAGAGCGCAGCGGCGACCTTCAAAACAGCAAGCAAACCCAGTTTCAATCCCTGATAGGGTTTTAGGTTTTTTCCGGCGATTTCACAAGGCATTAGGCCTTGTGAGCAAATGTTTCAATCCCTGATAGGGTTTTAGGTTTTTTCCGGCACAAAAATCAGCCACTGCCAGCAGAGAATTACCCGTTTCAATCCCTGATAGGGTTTTAGGTTTTTTCCGGCGCGGGTAATTCTGCGGAGTTACCCAAGGTTGATGTTTCAATCCCTGATAGGGTTTTAGGTTTTTTCCGGCGCAATCGAGCGACTTGTTTGTCGCCGGCCGCTTCCTCCGTTTCAATCCCTGATAGGGTTTTAGGTTTTTTCCGGCTCTGCTGTTGCAAGTTGCGATCGCAATTCTGACGTTTCAATCCCTGATAGGGTTTTAGGTTTTTTCCGGCTCGGCCGAATATTGCTGGTAGGGCGAGTGCGGGTTTCAATCCCTGATAGGGTTTTAGGTTTTTTCCGGCATTGTACGTTTATCTTTTTGATTCTTAAAATCAGTTTCAATCCCTGATAGGGTTTTAGGTTTTTTCCGGCTACATCTACTGTGCTCATATTCTTGTCCTTGCTTGGTTTCAATCCCTGATAGGGTTTTAGGTTTTTTCCGGCTAACTGTGCATATTCCAAAGAGCCATCCCCTTTAGTTTCAATCCCTGATAGGGTTTTAGGTTTTTTCCGGCTTATTGAGTTTTTGTGGGCTCATTTATTAGTGCTTTTGTTTCAATCCCTGATAGGGTTTTAGGTTTTTTCCGGCTTTTGGCGACTTAGATAGCGGTATTACTTGGAAGCGTTTCAATCCCTGATAGGGTTTTAGGTTTTTTCCGGCTTATATATATCAGGTTGCATCCATCGGGAATAAGGGTATTGTTTCAATCCCTGATAGGGTTTTAGGTTTTTTCCGGCCCAATCTGCCGAAAGTAAAATAGGTCGGCGTTCGTGGTTTCAATCCCTGATAGGGTTTTAGGTTTTTTCCGGCTCAATTTAATGATGTGCGAGCCGTATTTGATAAGTTTCAATCCCTGATAGGGTTTTAGGTTTTTTCCGGCTAAAATTTAAACCCAAAGTTAAGGCAGCCATAATCAGTTTCAATCCCTGATAGGGTTTTAGGTTTTTTCCGGCTGCTTTTGGGAGATTCGTAGGCTCCTTTGTCCTTTTCGTTTCAATCCCTGATAGGGTTTTAGGTTTTTTCCGGCCTCAGCATCGCTGATAGCGAATCTTGTCCGAGGGGTTTCAATCCCTGATAGGGTTTTAGGTTTTTTCCGGCATGCGTTGGGTCGTACAGCGCTCCGTACAATCCGTTTCAATCCCTGATAGGGTTTTAGGTTTTTTCCGGCTGGCACTGTGACAGTTATTATGTACAAAGTGATTGTTTCAATCCCTGATAGGGTTTTAGGTTTTTTCCGGCTCGGTAGCTACAACAGAGTGCGGTCGTGGCAGAGTCCAAGTAGTTTCAATCCCTGATAGGGTTTTAGGTTTTTTCCGGCCCCGATCGAAATATCGGGGTTCGGGTACGACGGGGTGTTTCAATCCCTGATAGGGTTTTAGGTTTTTTCCGGCATGTTGCATTATTGCAGTGTATTGCACTATAATAAAGTTTCAATCCCTGATAGGGTTTTAGGTTTTTTCCGGCGCCAGCAGCGGTCTGACCGCCACCAAAAAGTCGTGTTTCAATCCCTGATAGGGTTTTAGGTTTTTTCCGGCTCAATGCCTTCTCATCCACCGACCGCCACTAAAAAGTTTCAATCCCTGATAGGGTTTTAGGTTTTTTCCGGCATGCTAGCGAATAAGCTAAAAGCTGCGATAAATCGTTTCAATCCCTGATAGGGTTTTAGGTTTTTTCCGGCTGTAAGGCCTTCGGTCTTCAACCCGGTGATTTTATTTATTTGTTTCAATCCCTGATAGGGTTTTAGGTTTTTTCCGGCTTGGTAATCCACCGCCTGCGGGTACTTCTTCCAGTATGTTTCAATCCCTGATAGGGTTTTAGGTTTTTTCCGGCGCTGTTTTGAGTGGCAGTTTTGCCGGTTGAGGCGTGTTTCAATCCCTGATAGGGTTTTAGGTTTTTTCCGGCAGCGCAGCGATTAATCGCCGAATGTTTCCCAAAAGTTTCAATCCCTGATAGGGTTTTAGGTTTTTTCCGGCCTTGATTTTTAAATCTGCTAAAGGTTGTGAAATCGATGTTTCAATCCCTGATAGGGTTTTAGGTTTTTTCCGGCTGGCATTGGCATCTGTATTTAGCGAGGACGGTCATCGGTTTCAATCCCTGATAGGGTTTTAGGTTTTTTCCGGCTAAAGGCAATTCGTTCGCAGACTAATATTGACGGCAAAGTTTCAATCCCTGATAGGGTTTTAGGTTTTTTCCGGCAAGTGGGATAACAAACTAATAATATCAATTTAAAGTTTCAATCCCTGATAGGGTTTTAGGTTTTTTCCGGCCGCCCGTTCCAGAAGCCAGGGTGTATTTGGTTTTCAAGGTGCAGTTGCGTCCAGCTAAGATAAAAGTACCATTCCAGCCTTCGGCTTGTCAATACCCGACTTTCCATACCCACTCCAAAACCCTATCCTGTAAAGCTTTCAGACTTTGCGTCAGTCTTTTTTTCACCCTAGGGGCATCAAACTCTTGCTGCACATGAGTTTGAGCCGAAAAATTTGATACTCCGATTTTAACACCTACCGATGGACGCAAACTAAGGAAAAAATATTCTGCGCTCAACGGGCTCTACGCCACCAATACCTTCGATCTTAGCCTGACAGCCAGCGCACAGCGGAAAAAACAAAATACAGTCTTCCTTGGGTTCGATAACTTTGTTCGGCAGGGCGATCGTAACTTAGACTTGAGTCCTAGCCTCCATCAATCTCCTCAACTGGTTCGATGACTTTGTTCGGCGTGGCGATCGTAACTTAGACTTGAGTCCTAGCCTCCATCAATCTCCTCAAACGATTCCGCCAGCCAGAAAGCAAAGCGATTAAAACACAACTCCGATATATCAAAAAAAATTAGCTCATATTCAACAGCTAACGACTTAGACACTTATCTCTAAAACCTCACGAAAAAGCCATATAAAAGCTGCCAAGTCGTAGACTTATCAAAATCTATGCTTTAGAAAATCACAGACCATAACTTATATTTTACCGAAATTGAATTCCCAATTAATTGCTAGGAGTCATTTTCTCCCACTTGTTCAGCAAAATCTAAACCTTCAATAATTATCGAATTTTTACTTGCTATATTTGAGGTATTTGCGCTTCGCGGTTCCGAAAAATATTATTGGCGAATTGCCTAAAAAATCCCCAAATTAACTTAAAATCAGTAGAGTGGCATTTACCTTAAAACTACCTATGACAAAAGCCGAAATTAGCACCAAAAACGTCACAGTTCCTAACGGGGATTTGCAAATAGCTGCATACCTAGCCCAGCCAGCCTCCCCAGGGCAATTTCCCGCAGTTATCGTAATTCAAGAAATCTTTGGCGTCAACTCGCACATCCGCGAAGTTACAGAAAGAATAGCAAAAGAAGGATATGTGGCGATCGCCCCAGCCATTTACCAGCGTCAAGCCCCCGGCTTTGAAACCGGCTACACACCCGAAGCTATCCAAATCGGCAGAGAATACAAAGAAAAAACCACGGCTTCCGAACTTCTCAGCGATATCCAAGCCACCATCGATTACCTCAAAACTCTACCCTCTGTCAAACAAGAAGGTTTTGGCTGCATCGGTTTCTGCTTTGGAGGACACGTCGCCTACCTTGCCGCTACTTTGCCCGAAATCAAGGCTACAGCGTCGTTCTACGGCGCCGGTATCGCCACCCAAACCCCCGGCGGCGGCACCCCCACGATCGCCCGCACAGCAGACATTAAAGGCACTCTCTACGCCTTTTTTGGCACCCAAGACGCCAGCATTCCCTTAGAACAAGTTGACCAAATCGCCGCAGAATTGCAAAAACACAGTATTTCTCACCAAATTTTCCGCTACAATGCCGATCACGGCTTCTTCTGCGACCACCGCGGCAGTTACGACGCTACGGCAGCAGCCGACTCGTGGGTGCAGGTAAAGCAGCTATTTCATCAGCAACTTCAACCAGCTTAGAGAGTGGGAGATGGGGAGATAGGGAGATGGGGAGAGTGGGAAAATTTTTTCTACTGACGACTGCCAACTAAATTACTGACAACTGACAACTAAACTGACATGAATTCCAAATCTACAGGTTCTCAAAGCGCAAAAGCATCCTTTTCAATGGATGATTTTGCTAAAGCCCTCGAACAGCACAATTACGAGTTCCAGAAGGGACAAGTAGTGCGCGGCAAAGTGTTCGAGTACGACTCAAACGGCGCGTATGTTGATATCGGCGGCAAGTCTTCGGCTTTTTTGCCGATCGAAGAGGCTGCTTTGAGAACAGTAACGGATTTGTCGGAAGTGGTTCCGCTGGACGAGGAACGGGACTTTTTGATTATCCGCGAACAAGATGCCGATGGCCAAGTTACTTTGTCCCTGCGGCAGTTACAAATTCAGCAAGCTTGGGAAGATTTAGTTGAATTGCAGGAAACCGGTAAAGTTCTTCAGGTGCGGGTTACTGGGGCGAATAAGGGCGGCGTGACAGTAGATGTTCAGGGAATGCGCGGCTTTATTCCCAGATCGCACTTAGTCGATCGCGATAACCTAGAATCGCTGATCGGTCAATCTTTGAGCGTTAATTTTTTGGAGGTCGATCGCGAGCGAGAAAAACTCGTACTTTCCCAGCGGATGGCCACTCAATCGAATGCCTTCAAGGATTTGCAAATTGGTCAGTTGGTGGAAGGAAAAGTCAGCAGCATCAAGCCTTTTGGCGTGTTTGTGGACTTGGAAGGAGTTAGCGGTTTGCTGCACATCAAGCAAGTGAGCCAAAAATATATTGATAACCTTGGAAAGGTGTTTGCTCCCGGTCAACCCCTGAAAGCGATCGTGGTTGACCTCGATGAAAGTCGCGGCCGGATTTCGCTTTCTACTCGGGTACTGGAAAATTACCCAGGGGAAATGGTGGATAAAATGGCGGATGTTATGGATACCGCAGAAGAGCGATCGGAACGTGCTAGAAAGACTCTTTCTTAAGTCTTGACATAATTAGAACCCCATCTCCCGGAAAACAATAGGAATCTAATTTTAACCGCAGATAAACCCCCATAGACACAGATAAAATCCCATCCGCGTTCATCTGTGTTCATCGGCTGAAATCTGCGGTTAAAAAATCCCCATATAACTAATCTGCTCTCTTCCTGATTCCCCATCCACCGGAAACAATCATTCGGGTGCAACCGGAATCGATCTAATATGACTCGAACTTGTTTCGCTCTCCACAGTTGCTTCCACTGGCCAAGAATTTTCCATCTCTACTGTTTGTTTCGGCTGATAAACTGCCAAGTCGAACCAGAAAGTCGTACCCACATTAACTTCGCTAACTAAATTAATTTTAGTGTGGTGCTTGTCAATAATGTTTCTGACAATAGAAAGACCTAATCCCGTTCCTTCTAAAGTGTGTACTCGGTTTTCTACCCGGAAAAAGCGATCGAAAATTGCTTGTTGGTCTTCAGGATCAATGCCAATTCCCGTATCAGAAATTTCGATCCGCACTACTGGAAAATGTTTGGCATCCGGTGACAAGTTGTGGTTGACGGATTGACCGTCTTTGTGGGTGGGCGCCTCCGGCTCTAGCAAATACGCTCGAATTGCCACCTTGCCGCCGGACTGCGTAAATTTTAAGGCATTTCCTACTAAATTTGCAAATACTTGCAGCAGTAAATCGTAATGACCTAAAGCAGGTGGCAAATACGGGTCAACTTCTTGCTCTAATTCAATGCCTTTATCCTTAGCATTTAACTGATAAGTCCGCAGGGTTTGTTCCACAGCTTGCGGGAGGTCAACAGCTTCCAAGTGATAAACTCGGCAGGATTCCAGTCGCGATAAGTCTAACACGTCGTTAACTAAACGAGTTAGTCGATCGGTTTCTCGATTGGCAATTTCTAGGAATTCCCTGCGCTCGCTTTCTAGAAGGTCTTCTCCGTACTCGTGGAGAGTCTCGATAAAAGATTTGATATTAAATAAAGGTGTTCTCAATTCGTGAGAAACATTGCTGATAAAATTGCTTTTAGCCTCATTGAGTTCTACTTCGCGAGTAATATCCTGCACTGTCATTGCAATGCCTTTGAGACTTTCTCGGTAATTTCCGGAACCTTGATGCTTGGAGGTTTGCTCGTAGAAAGTACACTCTACAGCTACCGGGCGTTGTGGCTCTGTACAGGTATCTTCCTCATGGCGGATGCAGCTTCTGCACAGCGGTTCAGCACCGGGCGCTTTGTGCAGAATGACAGTAGTTAAAACAATCCGAATTGTACGGTTAACTGGTTCGCTCATAGAGATGCGAAATTCGCCGCCTTCGCGATCGCCCGCAGCTATTTCCTGCAAAGGTCTCCCCAACTCCTGCTGCACTTCCGAAGGCAAAATGTTGAGAACATTTACTCCGAGCGCATTTTTGCCTTCCCATCCAAAAATCCGCATCCCCGTCGGATTAACTAAAATTACCTGCAAATTTGCGTCTAATAAAAGCGCGCCATCAGCAATCGTTGATACCAAAGTTTCTAACTTAGCTTTTTCCGCTGTCAGCTCTTCAATATTTTGTTCTTCATAACTTTCGAGTTTCTGGGCCATCTCGTTAAAACTCCCAATCAACTCGCCCAATTCTCCCCCTAAAGGCAGGTCAACTCGCTGCTTAAAATTCCCGCTGGCGATATTTTTAACCCCGAAGACTAATTGTTTGATCGGCTGAGTAATTGTCAGGGCATTAAATACAGCTCCCAAAATTACCATCACCCAAATAGTGACAAATACTGCTAAAGTGACATCCCTAGTCAGATTGGAAGAGATAACTGCTGCAGGATTGGGGTTAATGCCGATCGCCAAAACTCCCAAATATTTGTCTTCATGAATTAACGGCACAAATACATCGGTAACTTCTCCATCTGGCGTCAAATGCTGCCGCACCAAAGGCAAAGAAGTTAAATTTCTGGCCTCAATATCGGCGAGAAAATTATCCGGAAGTTTGATCTGGCGGCGCAGCGTCAGGGAAGTCTCCACCTCGGATTCCGAAAAGGGTATCCCCAGGAAAATATCCCCCGCTTCGTCTGCATAAAGCATATAGCGGACGCTGGAGGTGCTGCTGTAAAATTGGCGGGAAAAGCGGGCGACTTCGGAGCGATCGTTTTTGGCAATCAGCGGCGCCACATTTGCCGCCAACAGCAGGCCGAGGTCGCGGCCGTAGCGAGTATCGTTAAGTCGGGCGTCTTGCTGGATAGTATTCACGGCCCAGAATGTCAGGCCGCTCATAATTAACGACACTACGAGGGTAGCACCGGCCATCAGGCGGGTCTGGAGGGTAAAATCCGACCACCAGCGGGCAATAATTTCTCCGATTTTGTTTAGTATGGCCAGCATTTCACCAGTTCACCCGTTCAATATTAAAAGCAAGATCAATTCCGTTGGCTCCCGATCGACTTTTCTGATGCGACTTGTCCGCTACCGCCACCGCAGAGATACCAAACTTCATTGTTACATTTCTACATTGAGATTGCTTGGCTTTCGGATGGCGGCCGATGTCGCAACTCCTAATTTTTATCGCCCAGAGCACGGCGACCGATGTCCCGACGGCAGTAGACCCCTTCAAATTGGATACAATCAACTGCTGCATAAGCTTTGGAGATAGCTTGTTCCAAAGTTTCTCCCGCCGCGGTGACGCCCAAAACCCGACCGCCGTCGCTCACCAACTGCTGCTGCTTCAACTGGGTGCCGGCGTGAAACACTTCTGCTCCTTTGGCTTCAGCTTCCTCGATACCTGTAATAACTTTGCCTTTTTGATAACTTCCAGGATAGCCCCCAGAAGCCAAAACTACGCAAACCGAGGCCCCCGACTTCCAGCGAATAGAATTTTCACCGAGACGCTGCTGACAGCAGGCCAGCACCAAATCTTCCAAAGGAGTTTCCAGCAGTGACAAAACCGCTTGAGTTTCGGGGTCTCCGAAACGGCAGTTGAATTCTAAGACTTTGGGTTCTCCGTCGGGGGTAATCATTAAACCTGCGTAGAGTACACCCCGGTAGTCGATTTTGCGTTTTTGCAGTGCTGCGAGGGTGGGTTCGAGAATTTCTTCTTGAATCCTTTCCATTAGTTCCGGGGTGACAAGGGGCGCTGGGGCGTAGGCTCCCATACCGCCGGTGTTGGCTCCCTTGTCGCCTTCGCCGATAGCTTTGTGGTCTTGGGCCGGCAGCAACGGTTCCACTGTGATGCCGTCGGTGAGGGCGAGAATCGAGACTTCTTGACCTGTTAAGAATTCTTCGACGACGACTCGGATGTTGTCGGTGCCGAATTCGCCTCGGAAAATGGTGTTGATGGCGCTGTGAGCCATTTTGACGGTGGTGGCAACGGTGACTCCTTTGCCTGATGCGAGTCCGTCTGCTTTGATGACTATCGGGGTTCCTTGTTCTAGAACGTATGCTTTTGCTGCTTCTGCGTCTGTAAATACGGCAGCTTTGGGTGTGGGGATGCCTGCTTCGAGCATCAATTCTTTGGCCCAGGATTTGCTGGATTCAATTTGGGCGCCGGCTTTGGTGGGGCCGAAAATCATCATTTTTCGCTGTTGGAAATAGTCGGCGATGCCTAGCGATAGGGGCAATTCGGGGCCGACGATGACTAATCCGATGTTGTTGACCATCACAAAGCGTTCGATGCCTTGGAAGTCGTCGATGTTGAGCGACAGATTTTGACAGCCTGGGGTGGTAGCTGTGCCGCCGTTCCCAGGCACGCAGAATACTTGTTTAATCCGCGTAGATTCTAGCAGTTTTTTTGCGATCGCGTGTTCGCGCCCTCCGTTTCCCACAACTAAAACTTTCACAGTATCCTCACCTATCAATTTTGTTTCCTGAATGTCTGATTTTCAGTGTTGGCATCTGTCTATCTGCTTTTTGCAGTGCTGTCAATTATGCCATGCTTGGCGCTAGGGAATTGCTAGATGTGGCACTTTTCTGGAGGAGTGGCGTTCGACGGCTGTTTCTCAATGGCTGGGAGCGTGCAATAATTAAAGACTTTAGCTGCCCAATTTTTCTAGGTTCTGCCTCGATTTAATCAGGCAATTAAAACTATTTTTTGGCTTTTAACTCTGCAATTACTGTAATTCATCCGGGGGCAAATAGCGATAAGATAGGCAGGTTGACTCTGCGAAATTTTACTCACATGAAATCTAATCAAACCGCTGCGAGTTCGTCTGCCAAATTTAAGCGGGTGGGCGTTGTCGGCGGCGGCCAGCTAGCTTCGATGATGGGGGATGCTGCTAGGGCGCTAGGTATTGAATTGGTAGTACAAACTCCTAATGCTACCGATCCAGCAGTTTCTGTTGCTGCTGGTGCTATTGGGGCTGCTGTTGATGATGTTTTGGGTACGGCTCAATTGGCGGCTGGCTGCGATGTTATTACTTTTGAAAATGAGTTTGTGGATTTGGATGGTTTGCAGCCGCTAGAAGAGCAAGGTGTGTTATTTCAGCCGAGTTTGTCGTCGCTTTCTCCTTTGTTGGATAAGTACGTTCAGCGCTGTTATTTACAAGGTTTGGGTTTGCCAACTCCGAGGTTTTGGGAATGGGATTGCAGCGCAGATTTGCCCCCAGAATTGTTTAAGGAAGTTGCGATCGACTTTCCGGCAATTTCTGTTTCCGACAGCGTGCAAATGGCAGGAGACTCGGATGCTGGATCGATCGACTTTCCCTTTGTCGTCAAAGTTCGCCGCCACGGTTATGACGGCCAAGGTACTTTTATTGTTAAGGATCGGGGGAGTTTTGAGTCAATTCGTGCTAAACTCCAAGGTCAGTCTTTGCTGGTGGAAGAGTTTGTGCCTTTCGATCGCGAATTGGCAGTGATTGCGGCTCGATCGGCAACTGGCGAAATTGCGATTTATCCGATCGTAGAAACCCAACAGCAAAATCAAGTTTGCCGCCTGGTGATTGCACCTGCTGATATTAGTGTAGATGTGAAAACTGAAGCTTGTGCGATCGCCCGCACTCTCCTCAACAGTTTGCAAGCTGTCGGCGTATTCGGCATTGAATTATTTTTAACCGCCGATAATAAGCTGTTAGTCAATGAAATTGCACCCCGTACCCACAACTCGGGACATTTTACGATCGATGCCTGTGAAACTTCACAATTTGAACAGCATTTGCGTGCTGTTTGTCAACTGCCTTTAGGTAATTCGGCTCTGAAATGTGCAGGCGCTGTCATGGTAAATTTGCTAGGCTACGAGTCGGCTGAGTCCGATTATTTAGCCAAACGAAAACAACTGGCACAAATTAGCGGTGCTTTTGTCCATTGGTATGGTAAGAAAGTATCGCGTCCCGGCCGCAAACTCGGTCACGTTACAGTTGTGCTCGACGCGGACTTGGTGGCTCAGGGGCGATCGTCAGCGGAGGCGATCGCTCAAACCGTTGAATCTATCTGGTATGCAAGTTAAATTGCTCGAAGCTTGCCAAAATCGGGTTAGTTGGTATATATTAAATAAAGGTTCTACTGCGACGTTGGTGACTGCCAATAATGTTTTTTTGATCTATAACTCTTAACTCTCGGGAATCAAGATGTTTGGACAGCAGTAAACTGGGCTTGTACCCAGAAACTTTAAGTCCGAGCCAACGGTACCCACCTGGTAAAATACCAGGTCAAAAGCTGAGGTAAGACGGCGTTGCGGGGAGCCATTAAAATTTTGATTGAGATAGGCGCTGTGAAATATAGCTAGCCTATTTTTTTTTAGATACACGCTTTTACTCATAGTAAACGTGAGCTCGACGAGGGCTTTTGCAACGGGAACATCCCGGTTTTGCAAAAGCCTCAAATGGCTAAGAGGTCGTTGAGGTAGGCACAACGAAGTTTTAGCATTTGATTGACATTTTTTTTCAACCATTGAGTCCCATTTTGGTTCTTCCTTACTTGGTATGCTAAATCAATAGCTAAATCAGTCAAAAAAATTGAAAAAATATGTCAAAATATCAAT